>VGRA01000180.1 GCA_016875515.1 Deltaproteobacteria bacterium
GAGCGCGGGCCAGAACAGGTGGATCATCCAGCTGCTGGGCATTGGCGCCTGCTCCTCACCGGCGGTGTGCGCGAAGCGCTGGTGCCCTCGCGGGCAACGCGTGCAAGGGACACGGCCCCAACGCTCGTGGGAAACGGTGTCCATCATCGGGGCCATCCGCGTCGGGAAGGCGTCTCGGCTGCTGACACACCGCGGCGCCGTCAACGGCCCTGTCTTCCGGCGCTTCGTGCGGACGTGCCTGGCTCCCTTCATTCGGCCGGGCGACCTGGCCATCATGGACAACCTCAAAATGCACAAGTCGCCGCGCACCAAGCGGCTCTTCGAGGCTGCGGGCGGCGTACCGCTCTACCTGCCCACCTACAGCCCCGAGCTGAACCCCATCGAACTGCTCTGGGCGCACCTCAAGCGCGGGAACTCCGCGCTGCGGTCCGACGCCTTCGCCGGCGCGTCCCCAGGTCCCACATCGCGGGGTGGTTCCGCCGGGCACTCGGCATCGCCCATCACAACCGATCCCAGTGTTAGGATGTCAGCGCCCGCGGGGAGGCGGGCACCGAATGGATTGTCTGCGTCTTTTCGCGCTGATGTGTGGGGCGCTCGCCGTCCTGGCATCGTGCCTCAGGGTTCCCGCTGGCAAGGGCGGAAGCGACGCCGCGGGCGCTGACGGCGGCACTCCCGCGGCCAAGGATGCCGGCGCCCCCGCTGCCGGGGACGGCGGCACAGCCCCGGACAGCGACGGCGGCGCGTCCGCGGACGCCGGCAGCCCGGGCCCAGACGCCGGCAGCGCCCCGGCGGACTGCTTCAGCCCGAATCCCGGCGCGTTGCCCGAGGCGGCCACAGGCAAGGCGCTCAGCGCGGGCGACTTCCGATTGGTGGTGACGGACGGCGGCAGCGTGGACGTCCGGCACGTGGCAGCACCCGCGCGCTCCCTCTTCGCGAGCGCCGCGGGCGCCCCGCTGGAGTTCGCCCGCACGGACGTGCACGTCGTGGACCGGCAGGGCTCCTTCGAGGTGCAGGAGACGGTGCTCGAGCGCTGCGCCGCACCTCGGCTGGACAGCCTGCGCGCAGGGGAAGGCGTGGTGGCGCTGGGAGGCGGTTTTGCGGACGTCTCGAGCGGCTGCGCGGGCCTCACCTGGTCGCTCCAGTGGTGCGAGGCGCGGCCGGGGCACCTCTCGTTCCGGCTCGGCTCCAGCGCTCCCTCCTTCAACCGCGCCACGCTGCGCGTTGCCTCCGAGGCCGACGAGCGCATCTTCGGTCTCGGCGAGCAGTTCCCCCATGACACGTTGGATCTCAAGGGCCGCGTCCTCCCGGTGCTGTCGCAGGAGGGCGGCGTGGGGCGGGGCCACATCCCCATCACCCCGCTGGTGAACGCCGTGTCGCCCGGTTCCGGCGGCAGCGAGGCGTCCACCTACGACGCCGCACCGCACTACCTGACGAGCCGCCTCCGCTCGCTCTTCCTCGAGGACACCGAGGTCGCCACGTTCGACTTCAGCGCCCCGGCAGCCACGCGCATCAGCCTCTTCGCCCCCTCCATGACGGGGCGCGTCCTCTTCGGCAGCTCGCCGCTGGAGCTCGTGGAGCGCTTCACCGAGTACGCGGGGCGCATGCCGCCTCCGCCCGCGTGGGTGGACGAGGGCGCCATCGTGGCACTCGCGCGCGACCTCGGGCAGAGCCGCGCGCGGGTGGCCGAGTTGCTGGGCCGGGGCACGCGCATTTCCGGCGTGTGGAACCAGACCTGGTCCGGCAAGGTGACGACCTTCATTGGAGAGCAGGTGCTGTGGAACTGGGTGCAGAACCCGGCCACCCACCCGGACTGGGACGGCTTCGTGGACGACATGGCGGACGCCGGCATCCGCACCCTCTGCTACGTGAACCCCATGTTCGTGGACCCGCCGGACGCAGGGTCAGGGCTCCGCAACCTCTATGCCGAGGCGCTGGACGCGGGCTACTTCGTCGCGCAGGACGGCGGCGCGCCGTACCTCCTCAGGGTGACCGCCTTCGACGTGGGCCTGCTGGACCTGTCCAACCCGGCCGCGCAGCAGTGGATGAAGGACGTCCTCAAGGCGGAGGTGATGGGGCGGGCACGCTGCAGCGGGTGGATGGTGGACTTCGCCGAGGCACTGCCGTTCGAGGCGGTGCTGGACTCGGGCGTGGGGGCGGACCGGTACCACAACCAGTACCCGGTGGACTGGATGCGGCTCAACCGGGAGGCGATCGATGAGAGCGGGCGGCTGGGGGACATCCTCACGTGGAACCGCTCGGGGGCGGCCAGGACTCCCACGCACAGCCTGATGATGTGGGAGGGCGACCAGCTCACCACCTGGGATAAGTACGACGGCCTGCGCAGCGCGCTGCACGGGCTCGTCAGCGGCGGACTGTCCGGTCTCGCCCTCAACCACTCGGACACGGGCGGGTACACCTCCCTGAGCGCGAGCGGCATCCTCGGTTACGAGCGCGAGGCGGAGCTGCTCAAGCGCTGGACGGAGATGAATGCCTTCACCGCGCTCCTGCGCACGCACGAGGGGAACCAGCCGGCGGTCAACGCGCAGGTGTACAGCGACGGCGCGGGAAAGGATCACTTCGCGCGGATGAGCCGGGTCTACCGCGCGCTCCGCAGCTACAGACGCCAGCTGTACGCGGAGGCCCAGCAGCGGGGCTGGCCCGTGGTGCGCGCCCTCTGGCTGCACGCGCCCGACGACGCGCGCGCCCTCGACGAGGCGGACGAGTTCACGCTCGGCAGGGATCTGCTCGTCGCGCCCATCCTGAACAAGTGCTTCACGTGGCCCGTGTGCCCCTACTCCAAGGCCGTGTACCTGCCGCCGGGCGAGTGGGTGCACCTGTGGAGCGGCACCGTCTACGGGAGCGCGGCCTCGGGCACGGACGTGACCGTCGCAGCGCCCATGGGAGAGCCGGCCGTGTTCTACCGGAAGGGGGCGGCCATGGCGGCGCCCTTCGTTTCGGCGCTGCAGGCCGAGGGCATCACCGTTCCGGCCGCGAAGTAGCGCCCGTTCGCGGCGCCCCCACGACCGGTCCCTGGGCAGCCGGGCAGTGGCCACGGCGTCGACGTCCCTGTGCGTGTCACGGCAGCAGCCGGGTGGAGGCCAGCTCCGACCGGTATCTCGACAGCGAGCCCATGTCGACCTCGCACGGGAGGCGCCGGTCCAGCCAGGTCACGACCGCAGCGGCATTGGACGAGATGGAGCCGCGCAGCGCCGGGGCGACCAGGTTCAACCGCACCTCCCGCCCCTCGAGTGCACCGGCCTTCTCGAGCCTCCCGAGCACGACCGCAGCCATGCGTGCGCCCGTGGAGAATGCGTTGACGGTGAGCGGCGCGCCGGGGTTCCTGGCCAGCAGGGCCCGGATGCCATTCGCGAGGTCGTTCGTGGTGTCATCGAGACGACGCGACAGGTCGTCGTACGCGAACGTCGCGCGCCCCGTAAGGCGGGGGCCTCGGCGGGTCGTGTCCGCCCGTGCAAAAGCCCGATGACTTCATCAGCCCGTCATCAGCCCGCCGAAAACATCACCCTGCTGATGACCGAACGGACTCCAGACCAACAAAAACCCCAGGGGTTGCCTGGGGTTTCTTGGAGCGGGAGACAACGCCGGCCGCGAGGGTGGTCATCTGGCAACAGCACATCGAGGCGATGAAGGCAGCCACCGCCTCCCCGTTCCTGATGACGCAGGCCAAGCTGGGCTACCCTGATAAGCCTGACATCCTCGTTCTGCAGGAGGCCTGGCAGCAGGTCCTGCGCGGTGACTCCTGTGTGGCGAAGCCCGAGGGAGCGACGGACTCCGACAACTGGACCCAGTCGCCTCGAGCCTCGGATCTCGCGTCTGGCTGCTCGTTGGGCGCTCCGTCCGAGGGCTCTTTGCTGCATGCCGTTGGACAGCGCCTGTGGGGGGGTAGCCCATCACGCCGGACACAGGCGACCCTACGACACCACCCTGGGTTCTACCTCGCGGACGGGAACTGCCGTCGCCTGAGATGCCCGTCGTTTCGTGCTGGAGGATGCGTTTCGTTACAACGATGCCGACGTGCCGCGGTGTTCCCTCGCGCTCGCGGACTACCAGCGGGTGGCCGTGTTGTTGCGCGACACACGGCGGACCCCGGGCGAGGCGGACGACGCGCTGCTGGCCGTGTCGTCCAACCACTGCGGCAGCGCGTGCAAGGCGCTCACGAACCGGTATGTCGCGGAGCAGATGACGAAGCGTTGGTCGACCTGCTGGGGATTGCCACTCACGCTGCGCATCATTGCGGGAGACTTCAACATGGAGGTTGACACCACCAGCGGCAGCTACACCACCCATTGGGAAGAGGCGAGCCCGGACACGTGGTACCGAGACTTCACTTCCAACGGGGGGGGGCGTGGGCCGGAGGCGACTTCCTGGACGCAGCCCGCGTTCGCCACCCGGCGGAGTGGGCCGGCAGCGCGTCCATTTGCGCCGATTGGACCTTCCCGAACTCCACGGCGTGCGCGGGGTGGACCACCTGCGCGGCGCGCTGTCTCCCAGCCAGTTCTTCCCTGCCCCTCGTGCGGATTGACTACGTGTTCGTATCCAACGCCACGGGTTCGTTGCCGCGCGGGAAGATCCTCCGGGCCGAGGCCGGCGACACGGGGCAGACGTACTCGGACCACCGGGCTGTCTACGTGGCGGTCGAGTACTTGAGCGCCGACCAGGTTTCCGCCCAGGGAGAGTCGACCACGTGCTGGGTGGTCGGCGCCGCGCCGGGCCGCGTGTTCGGTTCGCCACCTCGCGGAGGTGGCCCAGGGCGCGCGCGCGCAGCGCCTGCCGAGGTCCGCAGGGTGGAGCAGGATGCTCTTCGTCAGTCCTCCGCAGGCACCGCGCGGTGCACCTCCCATCCCGGCACGCGAGCGCCAGGGCGAAGTCCGTGAGGGGCCGCGTGCGACGGCGCGGGCCACTGCCCTGCCCCGCAGCTGCAGGCCTGCCCTGGGCAGTCGTTCGCCCAGTCCGCCTGCGCGGGCGGTTGCACGGGGGACGCCACGTGTCCGCCCGGCCGCTTCTGCGCGGCGGGCGTGTGCGTGGAGCAGCTGGCCGCGGGCGCCACCTGTTCCGCCGGCGGCCAGTGCGCCACGGGCTACCGCGTGGACGGGGTGTGCTGCGAGACTGCGGGCGGGGGCCAATGCGAGGCGTGCGACGTGGCGGGGCAGCCGGGCCAATGCGTGGCGGTGACGGGGTTGCCGCATGGTGCGCGCGCCGCGTGCGACGGCGCAGGCACATGCCAGGGGGCGTGCAACGGGGCGGACGCGACAGCGTGCACCTACCCGGACAGCGCCGTGTCGTGCGCGCCGGCACCCTGGCCCCGAACGCGAGGCGCGCGAACCCGCTGCGCCCGCCGAGATCCACCTCGGACGCCTGCCAGATGGGCCGAAAGGCCTCGTGGTCTCCCCCCGGGAACACCAGCAGCGGCACACCCGCTGCGAGCGCCCCGGACACCTCGGCCTCCGTGGAGGGCACGGATCCCAGCCGACGGTGCAACGCCGCCAGCCCCGGAAGGTGAAATCCAAGATGGTGCGCCACCACCCCCAGCGGCCGCTGCGTGCCGAAGCGCTCCAGCCAGAGCGCCGCGAAGCACGTGAACTCCGCGATGCCGAACACGCCCGAGTGGTTCGCCACGAGAATCCAGGGCCCCTCCGCGGGAAGCCTCTCCAGCCCCTACAGCCGCGGCCGGAACGGCCGGGACACGGCGCGCGCCAGTGGCAGCCACCGCTTCGCAAAACCGGGATCCACGCGGCCCCACCTGCCCGGCGCACTCACCTTTTCGACGGCGCTCCCAGGCTGTCCCGCTTGCACAGTGCGAACCCTCTCCCGTCTCACGCGCAACGAAGAGGCACCCACGCAGGGCCGCTGTCTCGCCACGTCCACGCCGCCAGCGCGACAAAACCGAATGAGCTTTCGAGCAGCGCCTTCATGGTCTTTGCGGCCTGGGCATCACGGGAGAACCCAGCAACGCCTGCGACCCCGCGGGCTTCGCGTTCGTCGGCCCGGCGCACGCGCCCCCTTCTTCGACGCATCCGCAGCCTGCGCCGCCA
>VGRA01000181.1 GCA_016875515.1 Deltaproteobacteria bacterium
CTGCCGCAGCCTCACCTCCACCCCTTCCGCGTGGGCGCGCAGGGACACGCGCGCGCTGCCCCGCTCGCCTGCGGCGTCTGCGGCGGTCTTACGGTCTGCCATCACCACGTAGTCCGCGCCCGGCACATGCTCGAAGCGGAAGGTGCCGTCGGCGCGGGTGATGGCCGGCGGCGGCTCGAAGCCGGCGGGCGGCTGCACCGGAGAGCCGGTGTCCGAGAAGAGCACCACCAACGCGCCCGTCACGGGGGCGCCCGCCGCGTCCACCACCTTCCCCGCGAGCGTGAGATCCCGGGGCAGGGGCCCCTCGGCAGGCGGCTTGCCGCAGGCAGCGGCCAGGAGGACGCCGGCGCACAGGCAGGCGGTGAGTCGGGGGGAGAGGGCCATAACGGGGTGAAAGACTAGCGCGGGGCAGGGTGGGGGGCGAGACTTGCCCCGTGAGCATGGAGTCCCAGCGGGAAGGGGAGAGGCTGCAGGCACTGCTCGACGCGGCGTTCGCGTCCGGGGATGCGCGGGAGGCCGGCGCACTCATTCTGGCGCAGCGGGCGTTCATCGCGGAGCGGGCGGGGGCGAGCTGGAGCTACGAGGTGGACCTCGGCGGCGAGGCGCCGGTGGCGCACCTGCTCTCGTGGGTGCTGCCGAGGCTCCTGTACTTCCTGAAGAGCCGCGGCACGGCGGCCGGACAGGGCGTGTTCCTGAGCCTGTTCCGGGACGGGCGCGTGCACTTCGTCTCCGCCTCGGACGCGCTGGCGCTGCTGTGCGAGTGGGCAGGCGAGCCGCTCGAGCGGCTGCAGGCCCGGTACGGGGACGACATCTCGGGGACATGAAAAAGGGGCGCCGCCCCGAAGGACGACACCCCTGAGCCAGCCCGAAGGCGAGGAGGCTACAGGGTCTCCTTCAGCTCCTTGGCTGGGCGGAAGCCGATGGTCTTGGAGGCCTTCAGCTTCATGATCTCGTTGGTCTGCGGGTTGCGGATCTTCCGCGCCTTGCGGGACCGCAGCGACCAGGTGCCGAAGCCGGGGTAGCTGAACCGGGCGTCCTTCTTCACCGCCTTGCCGATGTTGTTGAACACGACGTCGAGGATCTCCGCCGCGTTCTTCTTCGTCAGGTTCGCCTGCGCCGCCACCTGCTCCACCAGCTCTGCCTTGGTCATGTGCCCCTCCGGGGGTGGGTGAAAAGTGAGGCGCGCTGGGTACCAACGAATACGGAATTGTGTCAATGCGCGAATCGCGTCTGAGGCCAATTTGCCGGCCTTGAACGTCACATCGTTCACATGTTTGTCGCACCTTCAACGATGCAAACGGGCAACAACAAAACCAACGTTGTCTCAATAGATCCGCTCTGAGTTGATGGTGATCTGTCATTCTTGTTTAGCCTTTGTAAAATCGGCAGCTTGACTGGAGGCGCTGATCGGTTTGGACTGGGAACGGATCGGCTACAGTGTGGGCCATGGATCTGCGGGGCGTGGTGCTGTGGGCGTTGGGGGTGTCCGGGTGCGTGGCGGGGTGGTCCGTCGCCACGCCGGCGGCGCGGGTCCTCCGCGTGGATGCGGCGGCACTGCCGGGAGGGGACGGTGCGCCGGGCAGGCCGTTTCGGACGCTCCTGGAGGCGGTGGAGGCCGCCGGGGAAGGCGAGGCGGAGCTCCAGGTGGCCTCGGGGGACTACCCGGGCGCCGTGCAGCTGCGTCCCGGTCTTCGGGTGGTGGGCAGGGGGGCGGTGCTCGTGCATGCGGAGGACGGCTGCGTGATGAGCGCATCAGGTGGCCGCCTGGAGAACGTCATGGTGCAGGGGGGCGAGGTGGGGCTGTGCGCAGCGGGGGAGGTCCACCTGCGCGGGGTCACCCTCAGTGGGCAGCGCCGCATGGCGCTCCGGGTCTCCCCGGGAGGTGCCCTGGAGGCGGAGGGGCTTCGCGTGGAAGCCGTGATCCCGGACACCACCGGGTTGGAGCTCCAACAGGGGGCCCGCGCCCGGCTGTCCGGGGCCCGCTTCGACGGGCCATTCGAGAAGGCCGTCTCGTCACACAACGCAGACCTGGTGGTGGCCGACGCCGCGTTCCATGATGCGCGGACCGCGGTGCACCTGGTGGGGGGCAAGGGGCTGCTGCGGGCCGTGTACGCAGGCGGCGGGCGGGGGCCGGCGGTCTACGTGGGACAGGCACAGGCGGAGGTGGTGGGGCTGCGGACGGCGGGCCACGAGTACGGGCTGCTCGTGGGCCCGGGCTCGCGGGTCAAGATGCGCGGGCTGGACAGCCGCGGCGCGGAACGGGCGGGGGTTGGAATGGAGGGCGCCGAGGGCGACCTGGAGGACGTGTCGGTCCTCAACGCAGGGAACCTGGGGGCCCTGCAGCTGACCGACTCGCGCGTGCAGGTGACACGGGCGGAGGTGAAGGGCCCCACCTATGCCGGCATCCAGGTGCTCGGCGGCGAGGCGGTGCTGCGTGCCGTCCGCATCCGGCACGTGGTGCGGGAGTCGGCCGGCGACGGGGATGGGATGGTGGTGCACCGGGCGCGGGTGATGCTGGAGGACGTGTCCGTCGAGGGGGCGGAGGGCGGGGCGCTGGTGGTCGGCTCGGGGGCGCAGGTGGAGGCCGGATCGCTCGAGGCGCGCTTCGTCCAGAACGGGGCGGTGTTCGCGGGCGGGAAGTCCACTGTCCGAGTCCGTTCGCTGAAGGCAAGCGGGGTGGGGGAGGTGGTGCTCGCCGCGGTGGAAGGTGCGCGCGTGCAGCTGCAGGGGCTCGAGGCGGAGGACGTGGCCGCGGTCGGCTGGGCCGAGTGTGGGTCCGCGAGCCGGCTGTGCGTGGGCACCGTCAGGGGAACCGCCGCGGCGACGTCCCCGGAGGCGTGCGTGCAGTTGGGCTCCGAGGAACACCCCGCCGCCTGTCGCTGAACGCAGGATGCCCGGGGGAAGTCGGCGCGTGCGCGGGGTCCCGCGCCGAAGCCTTCGCCGGCTGGGGCCCGAAGGGACACGCCGGGGCGGACCCGCGGACCGCATCCGTGCACGGAGGAGGACGGTGAGCGTGCCCGGAGGGATGCGGCCGTGTCCGGGGGCCCGGTCAGGACAGCCGGTGTGGCGCACCGTTGGAGCGCGTGCAGCCGCCAGAGCGGGTTGTCTGGACGTGGCACTTCCCGGGCTGGAGAGGCCACCGGACGCACACCGACCCCGCGCCGCCATTCCCGGCCTCGGGCGACCGGAGCGCATCACGGGGGCGCCCGAGCAGACGCGGCTCCGCCCAACGGGTGCCTGGCGCCGACCGCCGGGGGGGCAACGGTCCTTGCGGCCCTTGCGAACGGCAGGGGCCGGGAGCGCCCTCATTGCTTGACCGTCGTCGCCCTCGCCTCCAGCCACTGACGCACCACCGGGAACAGTTCGGTCGGCGCCCCGGTGCCGAAGCACAGGTCCCCGTGGCCGTAGTCCATGGCGTGGCCGTGCGCGCACCCGAACACCCGAAGGCTCTTGTCCGAGGACGCGGAGGCCTCGAAGGCGCGCACCACCCCTTCGGCCGGAGCCAGGTGGTCCACTGTACCGGCGCAGAACAGCAACGGCAGGTCCAGCCGCAGCGCCTGGGCGCGGTAGTCCACCGCCCCGTCCCGCGAGCGGAACTGGCCGGAAGCAAACCAGTCCGAGAGCTGCCTCAGCACCCCGTGGCTGATGGATGAGAGCACCTCCGCGGACAGCAGCCGCTGCACGGGTGGCGGGACGTGGGCCGGGTTCATCACCACGTCCGCCATGGGCAGCACCCACCGGCCCACCACCGGCGCCGCCGCGAGCGTCACCCAGGACAGCCGCAGCCGGAACGGCCAGGAGAGCAGCAGCCCCAGCAACAAGGCCCGCGCCAGCACCGGGTGGCTGCCCATGAACAAAGGCGAGCCCAGCGCCACCAGCCCCTTCAGCTGCCCCGCCGCCGGCCCGCCCGCCGCCGCCAACCCGATCAGCCCCCCCAGCGAGTGGCCCACCCACAGCACCTGCGCCGCCCCGGACTCCCGCCGCACGGCCTCCAGCACCGCCGGCACGTCCAGGTGGATGTGCTCGTCCACCCCGTGGCCTTTCCCCCAACGGCCCGAGCGCCCCGTCCCGCGGAAGTCCACCGCCCAGGTCTCGAACCCCGCGTCGTTCAGCGCATGGGCGAGCGACCAGCGCGGCTCAAAGTCCATGAACCGGTGCGTCACCCCCAGCCCGTGGGCGAGCACCACCGGCTCGGCGAACCGCCGCACCCGGGGGGGCCTCTGGAAAACGGCCACCTCCCAGCCGTCCGCCGTGCGCACGCGGAGGTGGCGCCCCGGGGCCTCGCGGAGGCGGTACAGGCGCCATGCCCCGAGGGTCCACGCCCCGGCCAGCAAGCCGAGCACGAGCAGGGTCCAGCTGAGGGGGGAGAGGGGCAGTGTCATGGAAGAAGCGGAGCCATCGTCCTCTGTTAATGTCCTGAGCGTCCCGTGCCCACCCCGACCGCCCCACAAACGCCACCGCCGAAGCTGATGTTCGTCCTGCCGAACCTCTTCACGGTGTCATCCATCTTCTGCGGGTTCTACGCGCTCACGCTCTGTGCCGGCGAGGCCTCCCCGCGCGCGCTGCACCAGGCGGCGCTCGCCATCTTCTTCGGCATCTTCTTTGACGGTTTTGACGGCCGGGTGGCCCGTCTCACCCGCACCCAGAGCGCCTTCGGGGTGGAGCTGGACAGCCTGGCGGACGTCATCACCTTCGGCGTGGCCCCCGGGATGCTGGCGTACCAGTGGGCGCTGCAGCCGCTCGGCCTCTGGGGCATCGTCGTTGGGTTCGCCTTTGCCGCCTGCGGGGCGCTGCGCCTGGCCCGCTTCAACGTCATTGCCCAGCGCTCCTCCGAGGGGGGCGGCGGCCGCTTCTTCGTGGGGCTGCCCATCCCCATCGCGGCGGCCATGTTCGTGTCCCTGGTGATGACGCACCACGCGTCCACGGGCGGGGAGCCGCTCGCGCCGCGCTTCGCCTGGCCGGTGGCCGGGGTGGTGCTCTTCCTGTCTGCGCTGATGGTGTCCACCATCAAGTACCGGACCTTCAAGGACCTGAAGCTCTCCCCCCGCACGGTGGCCGTGTTCGCCGGCATCCTGCTGACGGGCGTGGTGGTGGCCACGCGCCTCCACCCGGCGTGGGTGATGGTGGTCTACTTCGCGTGCTACCTGGCGTTCGGCCTGGTCGAGACCGGCCTGTCGCTGCGCGGAGGGGCCACCGCGGGCGCCGCCGGGGGCTCGCCTCCCCAGGACGGGGAGGACGAGCAGGAGTTCCTCTAGCGGCCCCGGGGTAGGACGCCAAGCCGTGCGCCTGGAAATGCTGTGCACCGGGGACGAGCTGCTGGATGGCTCCGTCCCGGACACCAACAGCCCGTGGTTCATGGAGCAACTGGCCCCGCTGGGGCTGCGCCCGCTGGCCGTGACGCTGGTGGGGGACCGCCGGGAGGAGATTGCCCGCGCCATCCGGGAGGCCGCGGCCCGCGCGGACGTGCTGCTCGTCTCCGGGGGGCTCGGCCCCACGCTGGATGATCTGACGGCGGAGGTGGCCGCGGAGGTGGCCGGTGTCCCGCTGGAGGAGCACGGCCCTACCTGGGACTCCATCCAGAGGCGGTTTGCCGAGCGGGGGATTGCCCTGTCCCCCAACAACCGGAAGCAGGCGCTCGTCCCGGCGGGCGCCGCCGTGCACGAGAACCCGGCGGGGTCTGCCCCCTGCTTCGTGCTGGACCTGGGCCGGTGCACCTGCTTCTTCGTGGCCGGGGTGCCCCGCGAGTACCAGGCGCTCGTCCAGGCGGTGGTTCTGCCGGCCCTGCGCGCGCGGCTCCAGGCAGACGGGGCACGCGTGTTCCGGGCCGCGCGGGTGCTCAAGACGGTGCTGCTGCCCGAGTCCCACCTGGATGCGCGCATCCGGCCGCTCGTCCCGGCGCACCTGCACGTCCGCTTCGGTACCCGCACCCGCGCGCCGGAGAACCACCTGAAGCTGCTCGCGGAAGGGGCCAGCCAGGAGGAGGCGGATGGCCGGCTGGCGGCGGTGGAGCGGGCGTGCCGGGAGGTGCT
>VGRA01000182.1 GCA_016875515.1 Deltaproteobacteria bacterium
AAGCGGTCGGACACCAGCTCCGTGACCGGGGTGTAGTGGGTCACCTGCGCGAGCGGGAACAGCGTGTGGGCGCCGCGCACCGGCACGTTGTACGTCTCCGTGCGGCCCTGGTTGTTCACGAAGGTGTAGCTGGTCGGCCACTCGGTGAAGGACTGCTCGGTGTACGACGTGGGCTCGGTGCCCACCGGGTTGCCAGCGTTGTCGTACTGGAGCACCGCGCGGGTCTGGTTGAACACCTCCACGTAGCCCGGGCTGCCTACCCCGGAGTAGGCGAAGAGGATGGCCGCCTCGTCGTACTTGCCAATGCCGTGGATGTCCGAGTTCAGCCGGGCGCCGTAGTCCATGATGGAGGAGTAGGCGTACTCGTCCATGCGGCCGTCCACCTGGGCCTGGGTCTGCTTGTTGGCGGCGGTCAGCTGCTCGGCGGTGACGGGGAGCTGGCGCTTGCCGTCCACCACCACGCCGATGGTGTCCTTGCGCAGGTCCCAGTACTCGTCGTGGTAGTTGAGGGCGTCGAAGCTGCCTTGGAAGTTGTGCATGAGGCCGAGCGTGTGGCCCACCTCGTGCGTGCCCACGCCGCGCAAGCCGGAGATGCGCAGCTCGTTCCACACCCAGGCCTTGGCCTCGGACCTTGCGTCTTCCTCCTTCTTCCCCTCTGCCCGCAGCGCGGTCAGCCTCTGCTGGTAACGGGCGGCGAGGTCCTTGGCCAAGCCGTAGAACTGGTCATCGGAGAACTCGGCCAGCCAGATGTTGCCGCGGCTGGCGCGGTCCACGCGCTGGCGCTCGAGCGACTCGAGGTCCTTGAGCCGCAGCATGGTCTGGCGGGCCACCTGGCGGTAGAAGCCCGGATCGGAGGCGAGCCGGGCGCGGGCCTTGTCACCCGGGGCGGCGGCCATCACGGCGGCGCGCACCTCGGGGCTGTCCACCAGCTCGGAGGTGAGCGCCGGGTTGGAGGCGATGAGCTGGTCCACCACCGCACGGCGGTCCTGCAGCGCGAGCGGCGGGCGGCCCTCGAGCTTCCAGCTGTCCAGCATGCCGCGCAGCTTGGGAGCGGCGTTCCGGAAGGACTCGGGGGACCGGTTGCCCTGCGCCGTGAGCGGGGCGGTGGCGGTGGCCGGGCCGGAGGGGCGACGCGGGTCCACCGCGTCGTAGTTCGCGCTCACGAAGTCCCGGACGTTCTTGCCGGCAATCAGGTCCTTCATGCTCAGCTCGCCCGTCAAAACCTCGACGAGCTGCTGCGCGTCACCGGCCCACGAGTCAATGCCGGCGCCGTACACGTACGCGCCCGCCTGCACGATTTCACCCGTCTCCGGGTCCGCGCCGTGCGGGCCGTAACCCAGAGGCCCCGCCAGCATGGGGTCCGCCACCCAGGCGAACAGGTTGAAGCGGATGTCGCCGATGCGGGCGAGCGTACTCTCGGCGCCGCAGGCCTCGGGCGCGCCGGCCGGGACCGGGTTCTCGCAGACGTAGAACATCTGCGGCACCTCGTTGATGTCCTTGCCATGGGGCACCGCCACGGCACGGCGGAACGCCTTGTCCCACGACGCTTCCATGCCGCGTACAGCCGGCATCATCTCCTTCGGGAAGCCCTGGGACAGGTGGTACACGACCGGGCGGACCTGCTCGAGCGGACGGTCCTCCACGGGGATGATGTTGCCCTTGTCGTCGCGCCACTGCTTCCAGATGTTGTGGCGGTCCGCGAACAGCAGGCGGCCGGAGTCGGTCACGCCGCGGTTGCGGTCATAGGTGATGCGCTCAGTCCGGAAGTAACCGAACTTGGTCATCATCTTGTCGTTGTAGACGAGCGGCTCGTAGTCCAGCACGCGGGCGGTATCCACGCGCTTGAACGAGTAGCGCATCTTGAGCTCCGCGGCCTCGCAGTCCACGCGGGGGTTGAGCCAACAGAACGGGATGCGGCCGTAGCCGGGGTAGTCATACGTGGGCGGCATCCCAATCGCCTTCACGGTGAAGTCCATGTAGCTGAGGGCGCCCTTCTCCACGGTGCCGTCCGGCTGGCGCTCATCCGGGGAGTAGGCCATGGTGAAGGCGTCCTGTCCCGGATCCTGGTCGATGGGCTGCACGAAGTAGCCGCGGGTCATGAACTGCATGGACCCGGCCGTGTCGTCCGCGAGCGTCAGATTGGTGATGAGGTTCTTGCTCCAGTCCACGCGGATGAACTCGCGCTGGTACCAGGGGCGGTCCAGCTGGTCCTCCACCAGCACGTTGGTCTGCTCTCCGGTGGCGGCGTTGTACTGACGCTGCCGGTCGAAGTGGCTGACGATGCGCCAGGCGCCGTACGGGCTGCCGCGGTACGGGGACCCGTCCTTGTAGACGGTCTTGCCGATGCGGGACTTGTCCGTGTCCACGAGGGGATCGGTCCCGGGGACGAACTCGTAGGACCGGTAGGCCACGAGCATGTCCTCGAGCACCTCGAAGCGGATCTTGTCCATCTGGCCCTGCAGGCCAATGAAGGCCAAGGGGCTGGTGGGCGGCACGTCCACCACCGTGTCCATGACGTACCACTCGCCGGCCTGCAGCTCCGACTTGCGGATGTAGTTGGGCTGGGTCCGGTCAATCAGGTCCGGGCCCTGTCCACAGGCGACGGCGAAGAGGGCCACGAGGGCCGCGCCGAGGAGGGATCGCTTCTGCATCTGCTGAACTCCGTTGGAAGACGGCTGGGGGTTCTGGGAGGCGGCCATGGCTAGAACACCTTCCCGTAGACGGCGTACATGCCGCGCATCATGTCCAGGTCACGCACCCCGTTCTTGAAGATCTCCAGGTAGATGGTCTTGTTGGCGGGGGGGGCGTTCTCGTAGTCCTTCCAGAGGTTGCGGGTCTGGAGGATGGCGGCCATGGCCGGGGTGACCCGGGCGCCCGCGGCGGTGCTCTTGACCGCGCCGTAGGTGATGCCCGCCGAGGGGTCATCCACGGTGATGAGCACGTTGCTGGTGTCGCAGGAGACGGCGCCGTCCGGGCAGGTGTAGGTGCAGTTCTGGCCGTTGGCGTCGCACTGCTCCACCGGCAGCGGGAAGGACTCGGAGGAGCCCAGGCGGAAGACCTGGTTCTGCTTGGAGTAGTCCAGGTCGTAGTTGACGCCGAACAGCGCCATGCCCAGGTAGATGGAATAAATGCGGGCGCTCCAGGTGGTCTCGATGCCGGAGGACGAAGGCTGCGTGGCCGGGGCCAGGGTGGGCGGGGTCAGCGGGTAGCCGAAGCCCTCCACGTATTTGTCACCGTGGATGCGGTTCTGGTGGGTGACGGTGAGCCGGCGCGGGTCGGGGTTGCCGCTCGCGTCCAGCGCGTAGGAGAGCGTGGGGGCTCGGTCCGCCTCGTTGTTGGACCAGATGTTCCCGAAGGTGCTGGACAGCTCGTCGCCGAACACCAGGTAGTACGGGATGTTGTAGCGCCGCTGGTCAGCGGTGTCGTCCGCGTCCAGGAAGGTGGCCTGCGGCATGACGGCGGCAAACATGGCGCCGAACTGGTCGTAATAGTGACCCACCTCGACCATGCGGTTGAAGAAGCCGAAGCCGGAGCGAAAGTCGTACCGGCTGTACATCCGGCGGCCCTCGCCGCGGCCCAGCCAGGCGCGCTTCCAGTCGAACTGGTTCGAGTACTCGGCGCCGTAGTAGTACTGGTAAATCTGCCCGAGCACGTCTGCGCCCGCCTGGTCCTTGAAGCGGAACTCGTCGCCCTGGTCCACCGCGGCCCAGCAGGAGCGCTGCTCGCGGGTGATGGGATCCTGGCAGCCGTAGAACTTGCCGGAGTTACCGGACGCGTCCTTGTCGAAGTAGAGGTAGGTGCCGGAGGGCGGCACGCTCATGACCTTGATGAGATCATTGACGCCGTCCAGGGCGGCCATGGTCCAGGTGTCCTGTAGCAGGGGATCCACGCCGTAGGCGACGAGCACCTGCTGGCTGCCGTAGCCCTGCTTGTAGAACTGCCGGACCCAGTGCTTGTAGACGAGCGCGGACGAGTCGAACGCGTTGAACGCGGAATTCACGGCGCGGTCCGCGCTGAACAGGTAGCGGTCGCGGCGGAAGTGGCTGAAGTAGTAGCCGTTCCAGTAGTCCTCGAGCCACTGCCGGGTCATCTCGAAGTAGTCGGGGCCACGGTCGAAGCGGTTGCAGGAGAGCACGTAGCCCACGTGGTCGTCCGTGCAGAACATATACGGGACCTCCACCGGGACATTCGCCACGTCCGCGGCCGCGATGGACGTCGCGCCGTCAATGCGGTTGGCCAACTCGGCCTCGGCGGCCTTCACGTCGGCCCACTTCATCAGCGTGCGGTTGGAGGCCTTCAGGCGCGAGATGCCGTTGTCGATGATCTCGTCGGTGCTGGCACCCTCGCCCATGCGGAACGGCACGGTCGTGTAGTGGACGCGCTCGGTGTAGTTGGGGATGGCCTGGCTCTTCCGCTGGACGTTGACCAGCGGGAGGTCGAGCCCGGCGGGGGACAGCTCCACCTGGTTGCCGTCCGAGCCGGGCATGGACAGCGGCTGGCCGGCGGGGCGCACCTCTTTAAACACCTCCACGTAGCCGGGCTCGCTGCCGCCCGAGTAGGCGAAGAGGATGGCCGCCTCGTCGTACTTGCCAATCCCGGAGAAGTCCGCGTTGACCTTCCCGCCGTAGTCCATGATGGACGAGTACTCGTACTCGAACACGTTGTCGTGCGGGTGGTCTGCCGTCTCGTCCGCAGTGTGCAGGGCGGTGGCGTCGGACACGGCGCGGAGGTCCGCGGGGGTGCGCGGAAGGACCTTGGTGCCGCCCTGGTTCACGGTGAGGAAGGGCTTCTTCAACTCCCAGTAGCGGTCGAAGTAGTTGACCGCGTCGAAGCTGGCCTGAAAGTTGTGGCGGAGGCCGAACGTGTGGCCAATTTCGTGCTCGGAGGTGGCGCGCCACACCGACTGCTGCAGGCGGCGGCGGACCTCGCGGTCCGCCTGGACCTTGGCGTTGTAGGCGTTCATGCCCTGGGCCTTGAGCGCCACCAGGCGGGCAGCGCGGCGGGCCGCCTCGCGCTTGGCCAGCCCCATCATGGGACGGTCGAAGAACTCGGCCAGTTCCATGTTGTGGCGGCTGGCGAAGTCCAGGCGCTGCTGCTCCAGCTTCTGCAGGGCCGGGAGGTTCAGCATGGCGGTGCGCTTGACCTGCCGGGCGTAGGCGGGGTCCTTCGCGGCGCGCTCGGCCACCGGCGCGGGGAGCAGCCCCAGGACGTCGTCCTTCATCTCCGGGTTGTCGAGCACGGCCGACTCGAGCGCGGGATCCTCCGCGAGCATGTCCGCGGCCACCTTCATCCGGTCCTGCGTGGCCACCGGCAGGCCACCGCGGGCGGACAGGCCGACGAACTTGTTCTGCAGCTTCGCGGTGGGCTTCTGGAAGGCGCCCAGGCTGGGGGCGTGGGTGCGAGAGACAGACTGCTGCTCCGCCATCACCTCCACCCCGTTGCCGGTGCGGGCCAGCTTGCGCTTGGTGGAGGCGTAGGACTGGTTCTCCAGCGCCGCGAAGTAGCCGCGCACGTCCTCGCCGGAGATGAGGTCATCAATGGACTTGTCCCCGGTCAGGGTGTCGATCAGGTCGAGGCCGTACTGGGCCTGCGAGTCCACCGCGCCGGTGTAGGTGTTGGCGTTGGCGGAGATGATCTCGCCGGTCTCCGGGTCCGCGGAGGACGGGCCGTAGCCGAGCAGCCCGTTCGGGGTGGGGTCCGTGATGGTATAGAGGAAGCTGTAGCGCAGGTCACCCATGCGCGGGCTGGTGCCGGGGGCACCGCAGGGGCCGTCCGCCGGGTTGTCCTTGCCGGTGAGGGTGTCCTTGGCGGGGACCGGGTTCTCGCAGACGTACAGCATCTGCGGCGCCTGGCTCACGTCCTTGCCCATGGCGGCGGCGGCGGCGCGGCGGAACGCCACGTCCCAGTGCGCCTGCAGCTCGCGGGTGGACTCCAGGTACTGCCGGTACGTGGAGGTGGCGCACTCGGCGTCAGACAGGGTGCAAGACGGGTCCTTGAAGTGGCC
>VGRA01000183.1 GCA_016875515.1 Deltaproteobacteria bacterium
GTCTCCCACGCCGCCATGCGCCCGCCCATCACTGCGACGATCTCCGCCTCCACGTCTGATGCAGAGACCTCGTGCAGGCGCAGCTCACACTGGAAGCCCGCGGCCTCGAGCGCGGGCAACAGCAAGCCCGGTCCCTTGTCCGGCTCGTGGAGGAGGACGACGGCGCGACGCATGGGCATGGCTCAGTGCTCGTGGCGGACCAGCGTGCGGAGCATGGCGTCAAACTCCGCGGCGCTGGGGACTCGCGCCGGCACGGGCGCCGACACCTTCTTCATGCGAAGCGACCGCGGGATCTTCGTGGGGAAATTGTCGTACGCGCCGCTGCCGTCCGCGTCCACGAAGACGGCGTTCGTCCACGCCGCGGGCCGGGCCGACTGGGGCGTGCACCTCCCGTTGCTGCAGGAGGTGCCGGTCCACGCCAGCGGGAACATCTGCGCCGTCTCGGGACCGCCGCGCACGGTGGCCACGAACCAGGTGTCCGCCTGCGCGGCGACCGTGAAGGTGGAGACCCAGCGGAAGCGGCGGAAGTCCGCGGGGAGCCCGGGCACCGCCTCGATCATGGACCCGGGGGCGTCCAGCGACGCGGTGGCCACCGGGGTGGGCGGGGTCTCGTTGTCCACGCCTCCGAGCGCCTCGCGCCCCGCCGCGTGGGTGAAGATGGACACCCGGTCCACCACCATCCACTCCGGCCCCTGCACATCCACCGTGAGCTCCAGCTCGCCCCCGGCCGGGACGGACAGCGTGCCGCCCACGTCCACCGGTGCCCCCACCGCCACGCCGCCTTCCTTTTTCCGGGCCGTCAGCCGGACAAAGGGGCCGTTGGAGGCCACCGCCGCATGGGACTTCACCGCCGCGGCAAAGGCGCCGGGCGTCACCGAGCGGGGATCGTCCGTCCCCACCTTGAGGAAGGTGCGCGAGTAGCCGGCCGCCACGTTGTAGGCCTCGTGCGTGTCCGAGACGCCGGTGGCCGTCTTGATCCACCCGGAGGACAGCCAGGTGAAGTAGTCGTTCAGCAGCGCGTTGTCCGCCGAGGTGCCGTTGACAATCTCCACCGCGTCGAACCCGAAGCTGAACAACTTCGTGTCCGCCTCCGTGGCGGAAGGATCCGCCTCCATCCGGAACTTCGCCGGTGGGGCGTGCGATGCGCCCGTCAGGGTGTCCACCTCGAGGAAGCTGAGGCCCCCCAGCCTCCCGCGGGGGTGATTGAACTGCACCACCGCCTCCGGGTGATCCGCGCGGACCCGCTCAAAGAGCTGCCCGAGTCGGAAGGTGGGCCCCTCGCCGTTGGGCCAGTCCACCGCGCCCCCGTTGGGCATCCCCGCGTTCCGCTGCAGCGGGAAGGCGTTGTAGTGGCCGAAGTCGAACGTGGAGATCTCCTCCCCCACGATGGTGGCCATGTGCGGCTCTCCCCCGAGCGCGGCGTTGACCGGGGCGTAGTCGGTCACGAAGTCGTGGTCCGTGGAGCAGAGGATGTCCACCCCCTCGGCGAGGAACGAGGTTACGCGGATCTCGTTCTCCACGGAGGAGTCCGCGCTGTTGACCGCGTGCACGTGCAAGTCCGCGCTCATCCAGCCTGCGCTGTCCACCACCCGGTCCAGGCGCGCCTCCAGGGTGGCGTCCGCGGAGGAAAGGTCCACCGTGGCGCCGGTGCCGGGCTGGCCGGGCTTCCACGAGAAAGGCCACGCGTTGAACTCGGGGCCGCGCGTCACCACCACCGAGTAGGTGCCCGGCAGCAGCTTCAGCGTGGCGCTGCCCGTGGGGGACACGAAGGCAACCGCAGCCACGTCGCTCGGGAGGCGGTCCCCGTCCCGGAACTGCAGCGCCGCGTCCGCGTTGGGGCAGAGGCCCGCCGCGCAGAACACCGTCACCTTGGCAGGCCCGGGAGCGCCCGCGGCGTCCTTCACGTTCACCACCAGCTGGCGGGGGGAGGGCAGCTGCAGCTGCGCCTGGACCGTCCCGGAGGACTGCACCGTCACGTTGACCGGCGCCGAGGGCAGGTCCTGCGCCGCGGCCACCAGCGAGTATGGGCCGGGCTCCAGGTCCACCTTCGCCTTCCCGGAGGCGTCCGCCTGCAGCAGCACCACCACCTTCCCGGCGGCGTTCTTCACCGCCACGCGCGCGTGCGCCGCGTCCGGCCCGTCCAGCTGCACCTCCAGCCGCGCCCGGGGCGTGCTGTCCAGCGCCAGGAAGGTGGAGTGGACCTCGCCGAGATCCCGCCCGATCACGAAGTCCCGCAGGTAGCCGCGCTGGCCGCCCTCCAGCACTGCGAATGCCCCCGGCCGCCGCGTGGCGCCGGGGTCCGCCCAGGAGAGCAGCCCCTGCAGGTCCTCGCCGCCCACCAGCATGCCGGCCACCCCCGCCACGGAGATGAGCGCGTTCTTCGTCTCCGGGATGGACGGGGCGCCTACCTGGTACGTGCGCAGGCCGTAGGCCACGCCATCCCCCTGGTAGCCGAACCAGCGCACCGGGTCCACGGTGCACCCGTCCCCGTCCAGCGGGGAGGTGCCCGGCCGGTTGGCGCAGCTGTCCGGGTTGAAGAAGTCGGTGGTCCCACCCTGTTCCACCAGCTCGCCGAGCGGCAGCTGCACGGGCGTGGGCCCCTCGTTGCAGAACTGGGTGTAGACGCGCACGCGGGACTCGCCCGGAGAGAGGACGTAGTACGTCGTTGCGCGCAGCGGCACCGGCTGGTTGGCGTCCACCACGAGGCTGACGCCGGGCAGGAAACGGCCCACCACGTTCTGCAGGGAGACCGCGTCGTTTACCGCGTCCTCGCCGGTGACCGCCACCACCGCCGCGCCGCCGTTTGCGCCATCCTCCAGCACCTCCATGTCGGTGGCGCGGATCAGCCGGCCAAAGGCGTAGAAGAAGCCGAGCTTGCCGAAGCGGTCCTGCCCCGGGGCGTCCCGCGCCACGTCCGCGTCAATGAGGTAGCCGCCGTACGGGGTGGGCGAGAGCGAGCGGCCGGGCTGCTGGATCACCACGCGCACCTTGTCGTTTTGCATCACCACGTCCCCGGGCCGTCCCTGCGCGAAGGGGCCTCCCACGCCGTCGGCCCCGGAGGCCATCACCTTCGCGGTGGCGCCGCTGCCCACCTGGGAGAAGAGGGGACTCCGGGCCACGTCGAACGCGCAGCGGTTGACCCCGGGCTGGGGGCCTCCGCCGCCCTTGTCCTTTGGGGGGCAGCCGCAGACCAGCGCGGCGAGCGCGAGGGAGACAACGGGGAGGGCAGGGCGGTTCATGTGGGGGAGATACCGCGCCACCGGTGGTAGGGTCACCCTCCGTTCCATCCGGCGCTTCGCTCTCTTGACCTCGTCACGAGGCCACGCCTAGGGTCCGCGCCGTTTTGCTTCCCCACGGTGGGGAAACATCCGCACGGCGCGCCATTCCCCGCGCGCCGCGAGGGCCTCAAACCAAGGGGACACGCAGCACCGGCAGTATCCAAGGATCCCAAAGCTCATGCAGCAGAACGTGAACAACCCGGTTGGAATGGATGCCGAAGAGGACTTTGCCTCGATGTTCGAGGCCTCGCTCAAGGAGCGGGGTGGCGACGGCCTCATCAAGGAAGGGGACATCGTCAAGGGGACGGTGATCACCCTCACCAAGGACTTCGTCGTTGTCGACATCGGCTACAAGTCCGAGGGGCAGGTACCCATTGCCGAGTTCACGAACGCGCGTGGCGAGATCACCATCAAGCCGGGTGACCCGGTGGAGGTGCTGCTCGAGTCCCGTGAGAACGACACGGGCATGGTCGTCCTCTCCAAGGAGAAGGCCGACAAGATGCGCATCTGGGACGAGATCTCGGCTGCGTGCGAGCGCGACGAGATCATCAAGGGCGTGATCGTGGGCCGCGTGAAGGGCGGCCTGTCGGTGGACATTGGCGTCAAGGCGTTCCTGCCTGGCAGCCAGGTGGACATCCGCCCGGTCCGGAACCTGGATCAGTACCTGTCCAAGGAGTTCGAGTTCAAGGTCATCAAGTTCAACAAGAAGCGCGGCAACATCGTCCTGTCGCGCCGCGTGCTGCTGGAGAAGCAGCGCGAGGAGCAGAAGAAGGAGACGCTGAAGAACCTGAAGGAGGGCGCCATCCTGAAGGGCCAGGTGAAGAACCTGACCGACTACGGCGCCTTCATCGACCTCGGCGGGATCGACGGCCTGCTGCACATCACGGACATGTCGTGGGGCCGCGTGGGCCACCCGTCCGAGATGTTCAACGTGGGTGACGAGGTCCGCGTCGTCGTCCTCAAGTTCGACCCGGCCGCCGAGCGCGTCTCCCTGGGCCTCAAGCAGATCCAGGAGGACCCCTGGCACCGCGCGGACGAGAAGTACCCGGTCGGCACGCGCGTCAAGGGCAAGGTCGTCTCCATCACGGACTACGGCGCTTTCATCGAGATCGAGGCCGGCGTGGAGGGTCTCGTACACGTCACCGAGATGTCCTGGACGAAGCGCGTCAAGCACCCGTCCAAGATGATCGAGATCGGCCGCGAGGCCGAGGCGGTGGTGCTGGACATCGATCCCAAGGCCAAGCGCATCGCGCTGGGCATGAAGCAGATCGAGCAGAACCCCTGGACGCTGCTCGAGGACAAGTACCCCATCGGCTCCGTCATCCGCGGTCAGGTTCGCAACGTCACCGACTTCGGCATCTTCGTCGGCGTCGAGGAGGGCGTGGACGGTCTGGTGCACGTGTCCGACATCAGCTGGACCCAGCGCATCAAGCACCCGGGCGACATGTTCAAGAAGGGCGACACCGTCGAGGCGGTGGTGCTCAACATCGACGTGGAGAACGAGCGCTTCAGCTTGGGCATCAAGCAGCTGCAGCAGGATCCCTGGGACACGCTCTCCGAGCGCACCCCGGTGGGCAGCCGCGTGAAGGGCAAGGTCACCAAGACCACCGATTTTGGCGCGTTCGTGGAGATCGAGCCGGGCATCGAGGGGCTGGTGCACGTGTCGGAGCTCCGCGAGGAGCGCGTGGAGAACCCGCGCGACGTGGTGCAGGAGGGGCAGGAGGTTGACGTCAAGATCATCGACATCAACACCCAGGACCGGAAGATCGCCCTCTCCATCAAGGCGCTCCTCCACGAGGGCGAGGACTACCGCGAGTACATCCGCCAGCAGCAGGAGGGCAGCCGCGCCCGCCTGGGCGACGTGATGGGCAACCGCTTCAACAAGCGGTAGTCCGTTCCGCGGGCTGAGGTCATGGGGCCGGTTCCCTCGCGGGAGCCGGCCCTTCCTTTTGGGCCCAGGGGCGGGGAACGTTGCCCGTCAGGCCAGCGCGGCCCGCGGGGCGTACGGGCGCAGCTTCTCGCTCTTGCCCCGCACGGCGTCCTCGCCCGGCTCCGTCCAGGCGAAGGACGGCGCGTGCCGCCACGTGCTCTCGGTGGCCACCACCGGGGCCCCCAGCGCCTTGGTCAGCGCCTCCACGCGGGCGGCGGTGTTCACCGCGTCGCCGATCAGCGTGTATTCCCGCCGTTCAGCGGGCCCCAGCGTCCCCACCGCCACGCGCCCGGTGTGCAGCCCCACGCCCATCTTGAGCGTGGGCTCGCCGCGGGCCTCGCGCTCGGCGTTGAGCCCGGACAGTACGTTCTGCAAGGCCAGCGCGCAGGTGACCGCCGCGGTGGCGTGGTCCGGCTGTGGCAGCGGCGCGCCGAAGTAGGCCAGCAGCCCTTCCCCCGTGTACTTGTCCAGCGTCCCGCCGTCGCGGAACACCTCGGACGTCATGCGGGAGAGGAAGTCGTTGAGCCAGCCGAAGATCTCCTCCGGCCGCTTGCCGTCCGAGAGGGCGGTGAAGCCGCGCAGGTCCACGAACACCACCGTCACCTCGGCCACCGCGGGGGCGTCCTTTCCCTCCCGGCGCAGCAGCGCGTCCCGCACCGCCAGGGACAGGCGCCGCCAGCCGAAGACGTAGCCCGCCAGGGCGGAGACGAGGATGGGCAGCACCGTCACCGGGTACTCGGAGAGGTGGATCTCCGCCTGCGTCATCAGCCCAAATGCCAGACCATGCACCAGGCA
>VGRA01000184.1 GCA_016875515.1 Deltaproteobacteria bacterium
CCTCTGCTTCTTCTCTCCATCTGATGCGGACGCTCTGAAAGTGATCCACCGGGCGCTCTGAAACTGATCCACCCCGCAACGGGGAGAGCTTGCCGGGCGAAGCCCGGTCTGCCTTCCCAGAGGGATGTTGCGGATGGATGCGGTGACGACGATCCGGCACCTGGTGCTGGTGAAGAGGCTGTCGCAGCGAGAGGTGGCGCGGCGACTTGGTGTGTCCCGAAACACGGTGCGGCGGTACGTGGAGGGGGCACCGGTCGGCGATCGACGCCCGACGCCACGGGACGCCCCCAAGCTGGGGGCGGTACGCGACCGGCTGGAGTCGCTGCTCCGTGAGTCCCCGCGTTGGACAGCGGGCAAGCAGCGGCTGACCGCCACGCAGCTGTGGCGGATGGTGCGCACCGAGGGACACACGGTGGGGCTGACGCTCGTGAAGCGGTACGTGCGCGAGTGGCGACGCCAGCGCGCCGAGGTATTCGTCCCGCTGGTGTACCGGCCCGGCGACCTCGGCGAGGTGGATTTCTTCGAGGTGCTGGTGGACGTGGCAGGCCGTCGGCAGAAGGCGTGGATGTTTCTGCTGCGCGGCATGGCCTCCGGCCGGGACTTCGCGTGGGTGTACCCGCGGCAGGACCAGACGTGCTTCCTGGACGGGCACGTGCGGGCCTTCCGGCACCTGGGCGCGGTGTACCAGCGGATGCTGTACGACAACCTCCGGCCAGCGGTGGCGAAGGTGCTGTTGGGCAGCGAGCGGACGCTGACGGCGCGGTTTGCCGCGCTCGCAAACCACTACCTCTTCGAGCCGTGCTTCGCCCGCCCTGCGACGGGCCACGACAAGGGCGGCGTCGAGGGACGCGGCAAAGGGGTGCGCTGGGCACACCTGGTGCCCATCCCCTCCGGGGACAGCCTCGAGGCCATCAGCCGCGCGTTGCAGGCGAGGCTGGATGCCGAGGCGCAGCAAAAGCGGGACGCGGAGGGGCGCACCGTCGCCGAGCGCTTCGCCGAGGAAGTGCCGCGGATGTTGCCGCTGGCGGCCGCGGCCTTCCAACCCGCCGAAGCGCGCTCCGTGACGGCCAGCCGGCGGGCGCTCGTCACGGTGTACGGCGGGGCCTACTCCGTGTGGTGCCACTGGGCCGGGCTGACGCTGACGGCGTATGTGGGCGTGGACACGGTGGAGGTGGCCGGCCCCGACGGACGCGTAGCGCACCCGCGTTTGGGTTTTGGCAGGCGTAGCGTGGACTACCGGCACTACCTGCCGGAGTTGGCGCGCAAGCCACAGGCCCTGCGCCAGGTGGTGGACGAGCTGCTGCCCCGCCTGGACGCACGGTACGCCCGCGCGTGGGCGCACCTGGTGGACGTGCATGGCCCACGGCAGGGCGCGCGCGTCATGGCGCAGGTGCTCAAGGCCGTGGGCACCGAGGGCGAGGACGCCGTCGCAAGGCGGCTGGAGGCCGCCCTGAAGTCCGGAGAGCCACTGCAGCTGGCCGTCCGGCCGCTGGCGGCCGCGATGCCGCCCCTGCCGCAGGAGGCGCTGCCAGAGGCTTTACGCGCGGTGGCGGTGGCCACGGCACGCGCCGCGGACTTCGATGCCCTGCTGGGAGGTGCAGCGTGAGTCGCGAGGACGTGGTGGGAGAGCTCATCCGCGCCCAGGCGCGAGCGCTCAAAATGCCCGGCCTGGCCCGCGTCTTCGAGCCGCTCGCCCGGCAGGCGCGCGAGGAGAGGTGGAGCGTCGAGGACTACCTCCATGAGGTGCTGTCCGCGGAGCAGACGTCACGGGCGGACTCGGCGGTGCGCTACCGCATCAAGGAGGCGCGCTTCCCCGAGGTGAAGACGCTCGACAGCTTCGACTTCACGGAAGCGGAGGGTGTGGAAGCGGCCGACGTGACGGCGCTGGGGCGCTGCGACTGGGTGGACAAGGCGAAGAATGTCCTCCTCGTCGGCCCTATAGGAACGGGCAAGACGCACCTGGCCACCGCGCTGGGCGTGGAGGCTGCCCGCAGGCGGCACACGGTGGCCTTCTGGCGAGCGGCAGACCTCGTCCGGCTGCTCGTCGAAGCCCGTGACGCGAGGGAGCTGTCCAGGCTGCAACGACGGCTGCTGCGCGTGGACGTCCTCATCCTCGACGAACTGGGCTTTGTGCCCTTCGACAGAACGGGCGGGGAACTGCTCTTCAACGCCGTGGCGGATCGCTACGAGCGAAAGAGCCTCGTCGTCACCAGCAACCTGCCTTTCTCCGAGTGGCCCAAGGTGTTTGCCGGAGACGAGAAGCTGACGACAGCACTGCTCGACAGGCTCGCAGACGGAGCCACCATCCTCACGCCGCGGGGGAAGAGCTTTCGGATGCGGAGGAGAACATCCACGGAGGGGCCGCCTCCGCTCGCTACGCTCGCTCCGGCGGCCGACAACAAGGCGACGAAGGTGAAGTCGAAGTAGGCTGGCAGTCCAACTTGGGGTGGATCAGTTTCACGGCGCCCAGGTGGATCAGTTTCAGACCGCCCGAATCAAGCCCGCCTCTGCTTCTTCTCTCCATCCATCGGGGACACCGTACCCGCCTCTTCGTTGGTGTCCTCCCAACCGGATCAAGCCCAATGCGGACAATTGGGCCGATGTGCACGGTAGGGGCGACCTTTGCTGCGTTTTCTTCAAGTTGAATGCGACGCGCTCGCCCCGATGCTCCCCCTGTAGGCGTTGTCGAGCACCAGCAGCTCGTTCCAGGCGATGTACGGATGAGCTCGGGCTGGTCCTATCGGCAGATAGGACTGCTGCTGCGACCTTGCAGCCAACTGGCCTCGACCAGAAAAACGAAACCCCCGAAGCTACCGGATTTTTCCAGTCTCTTCGGAGATTTGCAGTGGTCGGGGAGACAGGATTTGAACCTGCGACCCCTTGGTCCCGAACCGGGCGCTCCACCAAGCCGAACCACTCCCCGGCGCGGCAGCCTTCGCTCGGGGCGAAACAATGACATCGGTTGCCTCAGGTGGGCTTCGGGGGCTGGAGCGGACCGTCAACGGGGTTCAAGGAAGCCCGCTGGATGTCCAAGGTCCGCTGCAGCAACTCGGCCTTCCGGTCGCTGCGCAGCAGCAGCCACTCCGCTGGGAGTCTGCCATCGGAAAAAGCTGCAAGGAGCGTGCCGATCTCCATTCCGATCCCCTTGGCAACCGCGGGCATTTCCTCAAGCCGCACCTCGGCAACCGGTCCGGCCGGCATGAGCTGGCTCAATGAGCGCTCGAGTCTTTCTGCGTTTTCAACGAGCTCGCGGGCTCGGAACTTCACGGCCCTGCCGGACGAGGACGCCTCGAAAGAGACCAGGTTCAGCCCCTCCATCCGCTTGAGCGCATTCCGGATGCCTGGTTCCCCGGTGTTCAGGAGTTGTGCAATCGTCTCAACGGTTGCCGTCTCGGGCAGCCGCGTGACGTCGGCGGCAGCACCCGCGGAGGAATCACCTGCTGCCCTGACACCTGGTTGGACTGGGGCCGGTGCCGCAGCAGCGGCCAAGGCAGGTCGCGCGAGCAACACGAGGAGCCTCGATAGACTGGTGAGCGTATAGCGATCCTCGAAATTAGCGAGCGCCTTCGAGTCGAGCTTCCGGATGCGGGCAATGAGCGCTTGGAGGATGGTGCGGGCAACGGGTTGTCCCTGGTTCAGGAAGGAAGCCAGTTGTTCCTTTTCCAGGACGAGGAGTTCGCAGTACTCGAGGCACCTGGCCGCGGTCGAGCGCGCTTGGCCCGTCAGCGCCCCCATCTCGCCAAAGCATTGACCCTGGCGGATGACGTCCAGTTGAATCACCTTGCCTGCCCGGTGGACGTAGATCTCCACGCTCC
Source organism: Deltaproteobacteria bacterium (assembly GCA_016875515.1). Taxonomy (GTDB): domain Bacteria; phylum Myxococcota; class Myxococcia; order Myxococcales; family Myxococcaceae; genus VGRA01. Next base: position 3,816 of record VGRA01000184.1, read on the forward strand.
CCCGGACCACGACGTAGGCTTGCTCCGCACCATCTCCTTCTTTGAAAATGGACTGGTGTGCCAGGAACGTCTTCGTCGCAGTGCTCACTCAGCCTAATCCTTTCGCTTCCCACGCAATGGAAGCGCATGGGTCCGCTCCTCGTCGTCTTCGTCCAGGAGGGCGCGGAACCGCCCCGAGGGAGTGCCGACAAAAGACTTGTTGTACCTGAAAAGGAGGGTGACCGCATTCCCCAACCTGACCTGCGCGCCTGCCACCAGGGCGACCTCTTCTCCCAACCTCAAGGGTGCCCCGTTGAGTTCCGTGGGCTTGTCGGTCACCGTACGGAGGCGCAGCTCTCCGGGCCCCCTCCGAAGTTCGAGGTGCCAGCGGCTGATGGCCCTGCCCAAGACCGTGTCTGCCAGTTCCAGGACGATGTCGTTCGCCGGCTTTCCCTCGTGCTCACGCAAGCGCCCAATGCGAACCAATTCCTTGGAAGGGAGCGCGTGGAGGTCGCCTGTCTCGAGGACCATGAGCTCATCCGGGAACCCGGGTCCCTCCATCCATTCAAACGCGTAGAGAGCCATGGGCTCGCCAAGGCCCTTCATCGTCACGGCTCCGAGCGACTTGCAACGCGACCGTTCCCGGCTCGGTAATTCCGAAAACGCGGAACCGCTCAGCCTGAGTTGTGCAGCATCTGCGGACGAGGCAATCCGGCTCGCGACATTGACTGCATCACCCGCAACGCTGGCGCCGTCGGTCAACACCTTGCCTGAGTGAACGCCGGCGCGGAGCTTCAGCGCATGCTCGTGGGTGGTGGACTGGTTGTCCTCGGCAGTCAACCGCATGACCTCCACCATGGCCAGGCAGGCCCGGTCCACGGAGGGGAAACAGGTGAAGGCCCCGTCCCCGGCGGTGTCCACGATTCGTCCCCCCGTCGTGAGGACAGCACGGGCGAGCAGATCAAGGTGGCGCTGCTGCATTCGGCGGCCTGCCTGATCACCGAAGCGAGCAAAGTAGGGAGTTGAACCCACGATGTCCGTGAAGGCAAGGGCCAGGGTCTTCCCAAACCGTGCGTTCAAAGTCCGGGCGAGGTCCTCCTGCAACCTCACCAACTCCGTCATGGTCATCTGCTCCAAGGCGTCCCGCATGGCGTTCACTCCCATCCACTTCCATCCACTTCCATCCACTGCCAAACAGCCCGCCCGGTCTCAGCCGACGCTCCCCGCGTTCTACCCTACTTCCCGTACCTACTTCCCGGGATGGACCCGGTCCTCGCCCCCCAAGAAAAAACATGGGTTGAGAGGTGTGACCCTGTCTTCGCGCAATCCCGGCGGAGCATCAGGGCAGCGGTGTGGCCGGCGTGGGTGAAGCCCCGAGAGTGCGCTGGCCCCTGGGCCGCGGCTCACGCCCGCGCTCAGGTACCGTGCCCGGCCTTATCCCCTCGCGAGAGCATGGAAAGTCGCAGCGCGGGGCCGTCCAAAGGCGCGATCGCGAGGCACCGGTCCAGGGCGGCGCGGAGCCGTGCCGGCGTTCCCTCCCGCTGGGCTGCCAGTACGTCTTCCCAGGCGGCCAGCAGCGCCTCTTCCCCTGCCGGTGAAGGCTCAGCCGCGAGGCCGCGCACCTCGTAAAGATCCACGCGCGCGGTACGCCCCTTCACCTGGATGTCCCCGAGCGGACGCACCCGGAAATAGCCGCCCGCCTGCTCCAACCACGCGCCGCTCGCGAGCAGGGTCACCCCGAACTCGCGGGTCAGCCCCTGCAGGCGCGAGCCCAGGTTGACGTTGTCACCGAGCGCACCGTACTTCTGGCGCAGCGACGAACCGATGAAGCCCACCATCATGTTCCCGGTGTGAAGGCCTACTCCGATCTCGAGCCGGGGGAATCCCTGGGCCGCCCACTTCGGGTGCTGGGCAGCGAGCAGCCGGGTCATGTCCAGCGCCGCGCGCCCCGCCGCCTCTGCGTGGCCTGGCACGTCGTCTGGCGCCCCGAACAAGCTCATGACCTCGTCCCCCACGTACTCCACGACCGTGCCCCGGTGCTCGTGGATGGGCACGTCCATCAGGTCGAAGTACTCCCGCATGAGCGCGAGCAGTTTCGGAGGCTCGGTGCGCTCCGCGAGGGCCGTGAAGCCCCGCAGGTCCGCGAAGCTGACGGTCACCTCCCGCATCTCACCCCCGGCCC
>VGRA01000185.1 GCA_016875515.1 Deltaproteobacteria bacterium
CCGGCTTCAGCCCCCCGCGCGGTGGTGGACGTGACGGCGGCCAACGTGCGGCTGGGGCCCTTTCAGCCGGGGGACTTCCGCGTGCACGCCCGCGTGGCAGACGGGCGCGTGGAGGTGGACCCGGTCACGGTGGAGGTGGGGGACGGGCGGGTGCGGGCGCGGGGGGCGCTGGAGCTGTCCGAGGGGCTGCCCTTCCGGGGTACGGCGGAGGTGGAGCGCGCGGGGTTCGGGCAGCTGCTGGAGCGGTCCGGCCTGCGGGGCGCGTGGGTGGACTTCCAGGCGGCGGCGCGGCTGGAGTTCAAGGGACGGGCGCACCCGTTCGAGCTGGGCGGGGAGGGGGAGCTGGAGGCGGACCGGTTCCTGCTGGCAGCCCGTCCGTGGAATGCCCTTGCAGGGGCGGGGCGGGACATCCTCACCTTTCCCCGGGGGGAGGCCACGTTCGGCTTCCGGGTGACGCCGGAGCGGACGGACTTCACGCGCATTGCCATCCGTACCGCGCAGGGAAACGTCCGGGGCGAGGCGTCCATCCACCACGGGGCGCGCGGCGGGCTGGAGGTGAGGGGGGCGGGGACGGAGCTGGATCTCACGTCGCTCGGGCAGCTGGCGGGGGTGTCCTGGAGCGGCCGGGGGGCCACCGAGTTCGAGGTGGAGGGGCCATGGGGTGGCATCCGCTCCGAGGCGCTGCTGCACCTGCGGGACTTCTCCTACTGGCGCTTTGCGCTGGGGACGGTGGACGGCCGCCTCACCTGGGGCAACCACGTGCTGGGGCTGCGCGAGGTGCGCGGACAGAAGGGACAGAGCCCCTACGCTGGCGAGGGGGAACTGGAGTGGCGTGCCCGGGGTGGGCTGTGGGCGCGCGGCACGCTTTCGCTCGAGCGCGGGCGAGCGGAGGACGTGGTGGAGATGACGGCGCCGCTCAGCGAGACCATGGGCTCGCTGCTGGTGGGGTCCCTGCAGGGCGGGGCGTCCCTGCACGTGGACGTGTCCGGCCCGGGAGACCGGCTCGGGGGCACGGTACGGCTGGGGCTCCGGGACGCCACCTACGACGGGCGGCGCGTGGGGACGGGGGAGCTGCGCTTCACCCTGTTCGACGGCGAGGGCTACCGGCTGGAGCCCTCGGTGCTCGTGGGGCCGCTGGGCACGCTTCGGGCGGAGGGACAGTCCCTTTACGAGGGGCCGCTGGACTACCGCTTCGCGCTGGAGGGCGGATCGCTGGCCGAGGTGCTGGGGGAGCCGGACGGGAAGGTGCGGGGGGGGCTGACGGTTTCCGGCAAGTGGGAAGGGGACACCACCACGCCGGTGATGACGGCCTGGGTGACATCCCCGGGCCTTGAGGTGGCCGGCCGCCCGCTCGGTGCGGTGCACCTGGAGACGCGGATGCAGGGGCGGGACCTGCAGGTGTGGGGGCGCCCCTTCTACGGCGCGCGCATGGCGCTGAAGATGCGCTCGCGGAGCCCGTTCCCGTTCGAAATGCAGGCCTCCGCCGCGCTCGACAGCCTGGGGACGCTTTTTCCGGAGGCGGCGGCGCAGGGACTCTCCGGCGCCGTGTCCGGCACGTTGAAGGTCCAGGGCGCGCTCAAGCAAGAACGTTCCACGGAGGGGGCGCTCGTTCTGGACCGCTTCCGGCTGCAACGGGGGGACTTCTCCGGGGAGAACGACGGACCGCTGCGCTTCGGCATCTTTGGCGGGCGGCTGAACGTGGAGTCCTTCAACTTCCGGGGGCCGAACACCTCCCTGGTGCTGGCGGGGAGCGCGGGGACGGACGGGATGGACCTGAAGCTGGGCGGCGCGTTCGACATGCGGCTGGCCGAGTCGTTCACCGCCGCGTTCGAGCGGGCGGGGGGCAAGGTGGAGGTGACGGCCTCAGCCACCGGCCCGTGGGAGGGGCCGCAGCTGGCGGGGGCGGCGGAGGTGAAGGACGTGCGCCTGTCCATGAAGGATGGCGCCTTCACCCTGCGCAACGCGGGCGGGCGGCTGGAGTTCTCCGGGGCCCGGGTGTTGGTGCAGGAGCTGTCCGGGTACCTCAACAACGGCCGGGTACGCATGCGGGGCGAGGCGGCGCTCGAGCGGGGCGGGCTGGGCCCCCTGGAGGCGGCGCTCTCCTTCGACCAGGTGACCTACCGCCCGCGCGAGTGGCTGCCGCTGACGGCGAGCGGCGAGGTGCTGCTGTCCGGTCGCCCCGGCGCGCTGGTGCTGCAAGGGGCCGTGGAGGTGGAGAAGCTGCGCTACGAGCAGTCCCTGGATCTCCAGTCCGTGCTGGGGGACCTGCGGCGCGGCGGCGTGGGGACGGGCGGGCGCGGGGTGCAGGAGGAGGCGCCGGCGGAGTGGCTCAAGCTGGACGTCTCGGTGAAGACCGGGCGGGACGTGTGGGTGGACAACAACCTTGCGCGGGCGAGGCTGCAGGGCGAGCTGCGGCTGACGGGGACCAACGCCTACCCCGGGCTGCTGGGCACCATCGAGACGGCGGAGGGCGGGGAGGCCTTCTACCGGGGCAACCGCTTCGCGCTGAAGCAGGGGGTGCTGGAGTTCCGGGAGCGGGACCGGGTGGAGCCGGTGTTCGACCTGCACGCGGAGACGCAGGCGCGGGAATTCCTGGTGAGGCTGCACGCCTTTGGACGCGCCGCCAGCCCGCAGGTGGTGCTGCAGGCGGAGCCGGAGCTGTCCGAGGCAGACATCCTGTCCCTGCTGACGCTGGGAGTGGTGTCGCGCGACCGGACCGGGGTGGGTGGCGAGGCGGGCGCGGGGCTGGCCGCGGAGGCCTTCCTGAGCGCGTCCGGGCTGGGCGACCGCGTGCAGCGCTTCATCCCGCGCAACCAGGTGTTCCGGGATCTCTCCTTCCACCTCTCCACGACGTACAACGACGCCTCGGGGCTGGTAGAGCCCACCGCGCAGCTGGAGTCCCGCTTCCTGACCGAACAGCTCAAGCTGGGGATGACGCGGCCCATGTCCGGGCGGGGGACGCGGGCGCAGGCGGAGTACCGGTTCGACGCGCGCACGAGCGCGCAGGTGCAGTGGGACAACCAGGTGAGCGCGGACTTCAACAACGTGGGCAACCTGGGGCTGGAGCTCAAGCTGCGATGGGAAGTCGACTAGCCGCGCTGGTCCTGTGCGGGCTGCTCTGCGCCCGTCCCGCGCCCGCCTCCCCCGCGTTGGGAGACGGGGACGAGGACGTGGTGGCGGGGGTGGAACTGCACCTGCCGGCGGGGGTGGATGCCTCGGGGCTGGCGAAGCTGGTGGCGGTGCGGCGCGGCCAGGTGCTGCTGGCCCGCAACGTGCGCCGGACGCTGGAGCGGCTGTATGCCACCGGGCGCTTCTCCTCCGCCGTGGCGCGCGTGCAGAGGGGGCCGGAGGGCGTGGTGCTGGTGTTCGAGCTCTCGCCGCGGCGCGCGCTGCGCCGCATCAACGTGGCGGGCGCGCAGGTGTTCCAGCCGGATCAGGTGCGCGCGAGGGCGGGGCTGTCCGAGCGCGAGGAGTTCGTCCCGGAGCGGTTGGAGGCGGCGGTGGCAGGCGTGAAGGAGGCCTACCGCCGGCGCGGGTACGACGGGGCGAAGGTGGAGGCGGAGGTCTCCGAGTCCGGGGACGGCCGGGTGGACGTGTCCCTGCGGGTGGAGGAGGGGACCGCCACGCGGGTGCGCGCGGTGGCGTTCCACGGCGGTCCCGGGCTGCCGCTCGGCGCGCTGGAAGCAGCGCTCGGGGTGTACCCCGGGGACGTGCTGGACGAGGAGGCGCTGGCGGCGGGGCTGGAGCGCCTCAAGGCGACGTACCGCCAATCCGCGCACCACCGCGCGCGGGTAGGGGAGCTGCAGGTGGAGCGGGACGGGCGCGGCGGGGCGCGGGTGACGTTGCCGGTGGAGGCGGGGCCGCGCTGGAGCTTTGGCTTCCGCGGCAACCGCGGAGTGCCGGACGCGGTGCTGCGCGGGGTGCTCCGCTACGACGGCAGCGAGCTGCTCGACGAGGCCGTCGAGGCGCGGCTGGCGCGCCGCGCGGAGGCCTTCTACCGCTTCCGCGGGTACCAGGACGCCCGGGTGACGGTGCGGGAGGTGGTGGGCCCGGGCGGGGCCGAGGCCCTGCTGCTGTTCGACGTAGACGAGGGGCCCATAACGCGCGTGGCGGGGCTGCGCTTCGAAGGGAACCACGGCATCCCGGAGGCGCAGCTGCGCGCGGTGCTGGTGGAGGCGGTGCGCGGCAGCGCGCCGGCGCCCGCGGACCTGGCGGGGCTGCTGGACGCGGAGCTGATCCCGGGGCCGCCACCGGCGGAGATCTTCGTGGAGCCCGCGTGGCGGCTGGCGGCGGAGGAGATGGAGGGGCTGTACCGCGAGCTCGGCTACCTGCGGGCCACCGTGCGGCTGGAGGGCGGAGAGGTGCGCCCGGAAGCGGGCACGGCGGCGTTCACCTTCCGAGTGGACGAGGGGCCGCAGGCATGTGTGCGGGCGCTGCGGGCGGAGGGTTGGCCCGCGGAGGTGCCCTTCCCGGGGGCGGCCCCGCTGCGCGAGGGGGCTCCGCTGGCGCCCTCGGAGTTGGAGCGGGCGAGGGGGGGGCTCTCCCGGGCGCTCGGGCGGGAGGGGTACCTGTTTTCGCGGGTGGAGGTGGTGACGCGGCTGTCCGCGGACGGGCGCGAGGCGACGGTGCTGTTCCCGGTGGTGCCGGGGCCACGGGTGAAGGTGGGGAACGTCATCGTCAAGGGGCTTCAGCGGACGCGCCCGTGGCTGGTGCGGGACAACCTCCGGTTCAAGGAAGGGGACGTGGTCAACCCCGAGGCGCTGTACGAGTCCCAGCGCGCGATCTCGTCCCTGGGCACGTTCCGGTCCGTTGCGGTGAGCCTGCTGTCCCCAGAGGTGCCGGAGCCGGTCAAGGACGTGGTGGTGGAGGTGAAGGAGCGGCCGCAGCTGGAGGGGGACATTGCCGGCGGCTACTTCCTGGTGGACGGGCCGCGGGTGCTGGGAACGGCAAGCTACCCCAACATCGGCGGGGCGGGGCTGAACGCCAACCTGCGCGGGAAGCTCAACTACGTGGGGGCCTCGGTGATGGCCTTCTCGGGGCTGGTGGACCCTTCGACGGTGCAGGGGCTGGACGGGCTGGGAGGCCGGGGCAACGGCTCCGTCAGCGCACCGCGGGGCCTGGGGCCGCTGCCGGACGACGTGAGCGCGCGGGTGGACCTGTTGGGGGAGCGCGAGTTCCGCCCGTCCTACCGGTTCACCCGCTTCGCCGCGGTGGCGGGCCTGGAGTGGGTGCCGAGCCGGTGGTTCGCCGGGTCGCTCCAGTACGAGCTGGAGACCAACCGGGTGGCGGCCGCGCCCGGGCTGCAGCTCATCCTGAGTTCGCTCTCCCGCGCCAACGAGCAGCGGCTGCGCTTCCCCATTGGGCTGACGAACCTTCAGTCCCTCCGCCCGGCCTTCACGCTCGACTTCCGGGACGACCCGGCCAATCCGCGCAGCGGCGTGCTGCTCACCGGGATGACGGAGCTCACGCGGGACCTGGGGGCGCAGCTGACGGACGCGGCGGGAAACCCGCTGTCGGACTTCCGCGTCTTCACCCTCAAGGTGCAGGGGGCGGTGTCCGGGTACCTGCCACTGTGGGACCGTGTGGTGCTGGCGGCCTCGGTGCGGGGCGGGCGCTTCCTGCTGTTGGATCCCACCTCCGCCACCATTGGCCCCAAGCGGTTCTTCCTGGGAGGTGGAACGTCCTTGCGGGGCTTCCGGGAAGACGGCGTGCTGCCCGCGGACCGCCGCGCGGCGCTGCACGAGGACCGGGCGAGCTGCTCGGCCACGGCCAACCCGGCGGGCTGCACGCCGGCGGCCACGGTGCTGGCCTCCGGGCGGGAGGTGCCCAGCGAGGGCGGCGAGGTGTTCACGCTGGGGAAGGTGGAGCTGCGGTTCCCGTTCCCGTCCGTGCCCTCCCTGGACACGGCGGTGTTCCTGGAGGCGGGCAACCTCTGGCTGCAGCAGGCCTCCTACCGCCCGCT
>VGRA01000186.1 GCA_016875515.1 Deltaproteobacteria bacterium
CGGAGCTGCGGCGGCTGGCCGAGAGCGGTTTCGACGTGGCCCGTGCGCTCGCGAAGGAGAAGTCGCTGGAGGACGAGGTGCTCTACTACCTGGGCTTCCACTTCGCCGAGTCCGGGACGGGGGCGGCGGCGTCTCTGGGGCTGGGGCTTCTGGATCACCTGGTGAAGAAGAACCCGCGCAACAAGCTGGGGAAGGCGGCGCGCAACAAGCTGCAGCTGCTCGAGGGGCAGTGACCGCATGGGGGCGTGGTTGCCGTGGGTTCTCCGGAAAAGTGGCGGGTACGGGCAGGTGATTCGCGGAATGCTGGTGACGCTCGGGGTGATCGCGGTGACGGCGCTGCCGGGCGGGCGGATGGTGGCCGATGACCCGGTGGCTGGTGCAGGCCCCAGCGAGCAACTCGCCGCAAGCGCAAGCACCGCCGGAACAGCGGCCGCGGGGTGACGGAGAGCAGGCGCCTACCGCTTAGAAACGGCGAGCGACGTGTCACGCCGGGCCGTCTCCCGCATGGAGCAGGGGCGTGGCGCCCGCGTCGGGCGTCCCGGTAGGAAAGGAGACGTCGTGGTGCAGAAGTTCATCGAGGGTGGCTGGGGGATGTGGCCGGTGCTGGTGCTGGGACTGGCCGCGTTGGAGATGGCGCTCCGCTATGCGGTGACGGCGGATGGACGGCTGCGCGGCGCGGTGGAGTTGCTGGGGCGCTCGGTGCTGTTCTTCTCCCTGTCGGCGTTCACCACGGGTGTCGTTGCCACGGGCAGCGGCGTGTTCCAGTACCGCGAGGAGCACCCGCAGGAGCCGCTGTGGGAGCTGGTCTTCGTGGGGCTGGTGGAGTCCACCAACGGGCTGGCGTTGGGGTTCACGCTGCTCGCGCTGGTGAACCTGGCGTTGGCGGTGGGCGCGCGGCGGGAAGCGGTGCGGAACCAGCCGTGAGCCCGGAGCTGGAGGCGGCGTTCCGCGCACAGTTCGACGTGCACGCAGACCGCGTGTTCGCGTTCCTGCGTCGGCTGTGCGGGGACCGGCAGCTGGCAGAGGACCTGTTCCAGGAGACGTGGTGCTCGGCGGCGCGGTCGTTCGGGAAGCTGGATGCGTCCCGGCCGCTCCTGCCGTAGCTGCTCACCACGGCGCGCAACCACTGGCGGATGCACCGGCGCTGGGCGTGGGTGGACGTGTCGCGGTGGCTCGTGGGGGAGGTGCCGCTGTCGGTGGCGGACCTGTCACCGGGGCCGGAGGTGGACGCGGCTTCGGCCCAGGCGACGCTGCGGCTCGAGAGTGCAGTGCAGGCGCTGCCGGAGAAGGACCGCGAGGTGCTGCTGCTGTCGCTGGATGACGCGCTCTCTCCCGCCGAGCGCGCTGCGGTGTTGGGCGTCAGCGAGGCGGCGTTCCGGCAGCGGTTGCACCGGGCGCGCAAGGCGCTGGACGAGAGGATGGGAGTGGAGGACTCGCCATGAGGGAGCAACAGGGGTTGTCACCGCTGCAGGTGCCGGAGGCGCTGCGGCAGCGGACGCTCCGGCGGGCGCTCGCGCCCGGGCCGCGCAGGGTGCCGAAGGCGGTGAAGGATGCGGCGCTGGTGTTGTTCTGCGTGGTGCACGTGGGCTGGTGCCTGCACGCCGTGTTCGGGTGAGGGCATACTCGCTCGAGGATCCAAGCCGGCATGGCGCCGGTGCCCGTACCGCCGCTGGAGTGACAGCCATGGATCGCATTGTCCACGTATCGGTGACCGGGCCCTGTCGGCTGTTCCTGAAGTTCGAGGATGGCGCTTCGGGCGATGTGGACCTCACGACCGTGCTGAAGGGCCCGGTGCTGGAGCCACTGCGGGACATCCACTACCTGCGTCAGGTGAGGCTGGGCGAATACGGTGTCCCGGCATGGCCGAATGGCGCCGACCTCGCACCGGACGCGCTGCATGCGCAGTCGCCCCGGGCATAGGCAGGGAGGGTCACTGACCGGGCACGCACCGCCCTGCTTGCCCCGGTGAGCCGTGGGCGTCGTCTTCTTCCCGTGATGGCCATGCTCGAGGACACGTTGAGGGCCGTCCTGCTCCGGCGGCCGGAGGTTCAGGAGGCCACCTGTTCGGCTCCCAGGCGCGGGGCGATGCCGCCGCGCACAGCGACGTGGACGTGGCCGAGTGCATGGCGCCTGCGGACGTCAAGGCCGGTCCGTTCGGGTACGACGCGGATCTGGGGGCGGAGCTGATGTCCGCGCTGGGGCGGAACGACGTGGACGTGGTGGTGCTGAACAAGGCGCCGCCCATGCTGTACCACCGGGTCTTGCGAGACGGGGTTCGGCTCTTCAGCCGGGACGAGCTGGCCACCGCGCGCCGGGAAGGGTACGCCGTCTCCCGCTACTGCGACTGGGTGCCCCAGCAACGGAAGATTGATGCCGTCTTCGCTGCGCGCGTGAAGGCAGGGGAGTTCGGCACATGACGAAGGGACGTCTGGACGCGGCGCTCGTCAGGCGACACTTGCTCGGGTTGGATCGGGCCGTTGCGCAGCTGCAGAAGCACGTGGGGCGGCCCGTGGAGGAACTGGTGGCGGACCTGGACGTCGCCTGGGCGATGCAGCACGGACTGCAGCTGTGTGCCCAGAATGCGCTGGACGTTGCCACGCACATTGCGTCCAGCGCCGGGCTGGACTCTCCCGCCTACGCGTCATCGCTGGACCGGCTGGCAGAGTTGGGCCTGTTGCCGGCCCCATTCCTGGAGCGCTTCCGGGGTGTGGAAGGTTTCCGGAACGCACTCGTCCATGGGTACTTGGACGTGGACCTGAAGCGGGTCCATGCGCTCCTGAATGGGCAACTGGAGGATTTCCGAGCCTACGCACGTTACGCGGAGGCGTAGCTGGAATCCCGGGGGCATTGAAGACCGCCATTTCCCTCGGCTGGACTCCGTCCCGCCGCACTTCGGGCACACCTTCTCCTCCGCGGGCACCGCGTGGTGCACCTCCCGCTCGGGCATGGCGGCGCGCGCCGCCTTGTTGGCGCGGCGCCTCTTCAGCGCCTCTTCCGGGGACGCCGGCTTGTCCCCGCACAGCTGTTTGCCGACGGGCGGCATCTTCTCGCTTCGCTTGCCGAAGACGGCCCGCTGCAGCGCTTCAAGGTTTCCCGCGAGGGCGGTGAGTTTCTCCTGCAGCCCGGAGACTTCCCCGCGGAGGCGCTCCGCCTCGTCGCGCCACTCGCACGTGTGAGTCTGGGGGACGTTTACCGGGCAGGTGAGTTCAAATCCGGCAGCCTTTGTAAGCTCCCCCGTGCGTCCACGGGCGGTGTCCACCGCGCAGGGCGGCGGACGCGGGCCACGTCGATGCCGTCCAGTTGCATCGCCAGCTGGGTGGCGTCCAGCTTCGCGCCCAGGGCGTCCTTCGGCACCGGCGGGAGGCGGAAGCGGCCGGACTCGAGCCGCTTGTACTAGAGGACGAAGCCGCCGTTGTCCCACGACAGCCCCTTCACCCTGTCCCCGCGCCGCGAGACGAAGACGAAGAGGTGCCCGGCGTAGAGGTTTTCCCTCCACACGTTTCGGACGATGGCCGCGAGCCCGTCGATGCCATACCGCAAGTCGACGCGCTCGGCGGCCAGGAGGATGCGCACGGCACGGGGCAGCTGCAGCCCGGTGGGGGCGCCCGCCTACGAGAGCACCGAGACGAGCTCGGCCACGTACCGCGCGTTCGTGACCACCTCGAAGCGCAGCACCGGGCCGCCACTGGGGACGGCCACCTCCACCAGCGCCCCGGCCCGCGCCACAGGCGCGGGTGAGCCAACCACCTCCACCGGCAGGAACCGGGTGGGCCTCTGCTTCGCCAGCTTGTACCGCCAGTACCGGAACGTCCCCAGCGGCACGTCACGCGCCTCGCAGAAGGCCTCCTGTGTCTCGGTGCTGCCGCCGGACTCCGCCACCAACCGCCGCCACGCGTAGTCCCTGGTTAGCCCGGTGCTGAGGCGCCGAATCCTCCCGGTTCGTGCAGGGGTTATGAGGGTTTTGAGGGGGTGAGCGCCGGTCACCTACCGTCCTTCGCCATGAACGCCTCGAGGTCTGCTCGCCTCACGCGCATGACCGCGCCAATCCTGAAGTGGGGCAAATCGCCGCGTTCGAGCAGCGCGTAGACCGTCGCGGTGGTGACCTTCAGGCGGGCGGCGACCTCGCGCACCGTCAGCACGTTGTCGAACACCCGCGCCGGTGGGGCCAGGCGTGGGACCACCGGTAGACCCCGGCCGTTCGTCAGGGTGGAATCTGTGGAGCCAGTGGAGTCGAATTGAGCCGAAGCGCGCTCGCAAGTGCCCGAAATATGCAGCGTGCGCGAACGGGTGGACTCGGTGGAAGCCGGTGGAGCAGCGCCCGGCTCCATTCGGGACCAAGGGGTCGCAGGTTTAAATCCTGTCTCCCCACCACTTGGATGCCGCGGGATTGTTGGAGAAATCCACGGTTCCGCGGCTTTTCTCTTTCGTGGTCTCGCGCGCCCGCACCACCGGCGCACCATCTGCCTCGCCGGGGAGTTCCGCGCCGTCTGCGGTCACCGCAGGCAGCACGCACGGGACTTCGGGCTGGGGGAGGCATGGACTCGAACTGGAGCTGTCCGACCCCGTCCCGGAGGTCGTCTGCCTGAGGACAATGACACTTCCCCACCGGCGACAATTACACCTCCCCATCCATGAGGCCCGTCGGCCTTCAGGCCCCTGGTGCGCGTGAGGGATCGTCACACCCCTTGCTCCTCGAGGTGCTGCCACCCTCACGCGCTGTTGGGCCAGCAGACCCAGGACACCTCCGGGAGTCCGCCCGCGCCCAGTCGCACGTCGATCCCGTCCCTCCGGACGGCCCACCTGACGAAATCGCTTTCCTCCCAGAGGTCCGCCGGCACCTCCGCAGGGCCCACCTGGCGGCGTTGCGGGTAGCTCGAGAGCCTTCGCAGGTACTCGTGCCTACGGCGGGTAGCGGTGTCCATGGTGTTTCCCCCCTCGGGCACCAAGCCCGAAGCAGGGCGAGCGCAGGGGAGCGCTTTCGCCCGTTCAAGACGAGGCGCTTGCCGTTGCGACGCGTCAGCGGATGGTTTCGGGACGAGCCCTTGCCGTGCCGCCTGCGGCTGTCCACCACACCCCGTCCGCACCCGGTGCGAACGCGGTATGGTCTCACCCCCTCGCGTGCGAATCCGGGTCCAGCACGCCGGCATGGGCAACCACGGACCCATTCCCTCCCCATGAACCGCGTCCAAGCAGTCCTCGTCTCGTTGTCCCTGCTGTGCCTTGCCTGCTCGCAGGTCGGTCCCGAAGGCAAGGAGGGCGCCGCCGCGCGCCTGTCCGTGAGCGCCGAGCCGGCGGGAACCCGGTGCCCCAACGGTGGTCAGAAGGTGGAGAGCGCGGTGGGCACGGGCCCGGTCACGACGGCCTACCTGTGCAACGGTGGGAACGGCGAGCCGGGCAGCGCGGCGAGGGTCTCGGTCTCGGATGAACCTGCCGGTGTCCACTGCCCAGGGGGCGGCAAGAAGCTGGAGACCTCGGTGGGGACGGGCCCGGTCACCACGTCCTACCTCTGCAACGGCGCCGAGGGCGCAGGCGTCCTGGTGGTCACGGAGCCTGAGGGTGCCAACTGCGCCGCGGGCGGGGTGAAGGTGACGGGCGCGGATGGCAATGCGCGGTACGTGTGCAACGGCTTGAACGGGACGAACGGGACGAGTGGACCACCCGGACCGGCCGGGAGCAGCGGAGCCAACGGGGCCGATGGCCAGGACGTCACGGCGGACGCGCTGCCGCCCGGGGACACCACCTGTCCCGCCGGCGGCGTGAAGCTCACGGGCGCCTCCTCCACCACCTACGTCTGCAACGGCGCCTCACCCACCGTCACCGTGGAGCCGGAGCCAGCCGGCGCCCACTGCCCGGGCGGCGGGCAGAAGGTGACCGCCACCTCTCCGGCCGGGACCACCACCGCGTACGTGTGCAACGGCGCC
>VGRA01000187.1 GCA_016875515.1 Deltaproteobacteria bacterium
CCGCCCCGGGCGAGGCGAAGCTGGAGGTTGCCGCGGACGCGCAGCTGGCCGAGTCCGCGCGGGCGCTCGCCGAGTCCGCTGGCCGGCTCGGGCGCACCTACGCCCTGCTGGGGATGGGCGCGGAGGACCGCGCCCGGGTGCTGCAGGCGGTGCAGGGCGTTGCCGGGATGACGGCGCGCGCCGAGGGAGAGGGACGCAACCGCCGGGTGGCGATGCTCCCGGACAAGCCCACGCCCATGCCTCGCCAGCGCCTGCCCGGGTACGACGAGGCAGAGCTGGCAGAACTGGACGAGGAGGAAGAGGCCGACGAGGCAGACGACGCCTGAAGCCGGGCGCCGTACACGGGGGGGCCCGCGCATGGGCAAGCCGAAGGAGCTGAAGGACCGGTTGTTCGGGGCGGCGGTACTCAAGGCCTCCTTCCGCCTCCGTGGCGAGGAGGGAGGCTTTGCCTTCCGCACCATCTACCCCGGGGTGCTCAGGGACCTTCAGCTGGAGGACGCCCAGGTGGAGGCGTTCATCCGGGACAACCGGGACGCGGTGGAGGCCGCCGCCCGAGGCACGCCGTGAGCACCATTGCCGCGGTGGCCACGGGCCCGGCCCCAGGAGGCGTGGGCATCATCCGGCTGTCCGGCCCGGAGGCGGTCCGGGCGGCGCGGCAGGTGGCGCCGGGACTGCCCGCGCAGCTCCGTCCCCGCTTTGCCCACCTGGCCCGCTTCGTGGACCGGTCTGGCGCGCTGCTGGACGAGGGGCTGATCCTGCACTTCCCTGCCCCGGCCAGCTACACCGGCGAGGACGTGGTGGAACTGCACGCCCACGGAAGCCCGCGGCTGCTGTCGCTTTTGCTCGGGGAACTGCTGGCCACGGGGCACGCGCGGCTGGCAGGCCCCGGTGAGTTCACCCGGCGGGCGTGGCTCAACGGGCGCGTGGCGTTGCAGGCGGCGGAGGGCGTGGCAGACCTGGTCGCGGCAGACTCGGAGGCGGCGGTTCGGGCGGCGGCGGCGCAGGTGGCCGGGGCACTCTCCGCGCAGCTGGGTCCCGTTGTGGACGGTCTGCGTGCGCTGCATGCGGACGTGGAGGCGGTGCTGTCCTTCCCGGACGAGTCGGAGGGGGCAGAGGAGGGGCTCTGCCGCAGGCTCGCGCAGGTCCACGGGGGCGTGGCGCAGCTGTGCGAGCGTGCCCGGCAGGGGCGGGTGGTGCGGCGGGGCGCGCGGGTGGTGCTGGTGGGGCCGCCCAACGCGGGGAAGTCCACTCTGTTCAACCGGATGCTGGGCGAGGAGCGCGCGCTGGTGGACGAGGCGCCCGGGACCACGAGGGACGCGCTGGAGGCCAGGCTCGAGTTGGGCGGCCTCTCGGTGACGTTGGTGGACACGGCCGGGCTGCGGGAGGCGCCAGGCCGGGTGGAGGCGCTGGGCGTCCAGCGGGCGCGGGCTGAGGTGGCGGCGGCAGACCTGGTGCTGCTGGTCCTCCCGCCCGGCGAGGACGCGGGCGGGTGGCGCGGGGAGCTGGGCGCGGCGGCGCCGGTGGTGGAGGTGCGCAGCAAGAGGGACCTCGCGGCGGCGGGCCCCGGAAGCGGTGGCGCGGCCTGGGTGAGCGGCCTTTCGGGCGAGGGTGTGGCGGGGCTGCTCGAGCAGGTGCGTGTGCGCCTGACCGGGTACGGGACGGCTGGCGCCGTCTCCATCACTGGCGAGCGCCACGCAGAGTGCCTCTTCCGCGCCGCACAGGCATTGGACCGCGCCCGGGAGGCCCACGTGGTCTCCACGCTGGAGGTGGTGGCAGGCGAGCTCGGGCTGGCGCTGGCGGCGCTGCTGGACATCACCGGCGAGGACGCCTCCGAGGCGCTGCTGGACGAGGTATTCCGGCGGTTCTGCATAGGGAAATAGCGGGGCGGTGGAAGGGGCGCCCGCGCAGGGGCGAGGTGGCCGGCGTCGTCCTGGCGCCTGCTCCCGTTGCCGGCGGTGGACCATGGCCCGGGGTGCCTGCGGACCGTGGGCAGGAGGCGCTGACACGTCGCGCGATGCGGCCGGGCACCCCTTCCCGCAGTGGGCGGCGGGGCGCTGGCCGCGGGCGGGAGGTGGAAGGCGGCCCTGGACCGCGGCGGACCGGCCTGCTTCCTGCCGAGGTTGCGACTGGAGGTGGGTTCCTCTGCGACTTGCGCGGTCCCCATTTTCTTCTGCCGCGGAACGTGCGGGCGCCCCTTCATTCAAAGGCGGAGACGGTTGTCCGGGGTTTCGGACCCCCAGGACAGGGTGAACACCTTCAGCGCGGCTGTCCTGCCGCGCAGGATGACCTCTCTCATTGGGTCGGCCTGGAGGGATGCCGCCTCGCGGGTGCTGTCGCTGAGCAGCAGGTCCACCCCCATCTCCTTCGTCAGTGACTCGAGCCGGGACGCGGTGTTGACCGTGTCCCCGATGACGGTGAACTCCATCTTCCGCCCGCCCCCGACAATGCCGCTCACCAGCCGACCGGTGTGGATGCCCACCCCAAGCTTCAGCGGAAGCTCCCCTCCCCGCCCGGCGTTGAAGCGGCGCAGCCCCTCTCGGAGCTCCCGGGCCGCGAGCACCGCGCGGTGGGCATGGTCCGCTCCATCCCCCCGAGGCGCCGAAAACGGCCAACATCCCGTCCCCCATGAACTTGTCCACGTGCCCGCCGTGGCGCGTCACCACCTCCGCCTGCAGGGTGTGCAGCCCGTTGAGCAACTCCACCAGGTGCACCGGGTCCAGCTTCTCCCCCAGGGCGGTGAAGCCCCTCAGGTCCGTCACCAGCACGGTGGCCTCGATGCTGCGGGGCGCCCGGTCCAGCAGTTCGCCCGGGTCCTTGAAGGCCTGCTCCAGGAGCGCCGGGTGCACGAAGCGCTTGAGCAGCGTCCGCCCCTGCTCACCCCGGATGAGCCGGGCGAGTGCCGTGGCCTGGTAGACGCCCAGGATACCGATGGCCGCCAACCCGCAGACGGCGTAGGGCATCCCGTCGAGGTCCGTTCCCACCGTGAAGAAGAGCACCAACAGGGACAGGAACCAGGTCCAGACCGCGGACCGCCGGTCCATGCGCAGCCCGCCGGTGGCGGCGAAGAGCCCCGCCGAGATGGCCGCCAGCGCCACCCAGCCCGGCGGCCGCCCGGACAGGTCCAGACGCCGCCCAATCACCCAGGCCAGGAGGGCCGCGTCCACCACCGGGAAGGCGAAGCGCATGGCGGGGTGGTACCGCCGCCGCAGCAGGGCAATGGCCGTCAGCGAGAAGGCCAGGACCGTGGCGAGCGGCCAGACGTCTGACCAGGAGCGCTCCCCTCAGAGCCAGTAGCCCACGGTGAAGCCGGTCCCGGCACCGAAGCTGAGCACCCGGACCACCCCCACGCGGAGCTCGTTGGCGCTCGCCTCCCGGTTGACGGTGGCCTCCCAGGCCTCTTCGAGGGTGGGTGCAGGGCTGTTCATGGCCCCCACCCTACCCGCTGGGCGGCCGTGCGGCGGCGGTTCCCTGGCGCCCTGCTCGTCCCGCTTGCGGCGCCCCGGGGGGCTCGCGGATAAGGTAGACCGTGCAGCGGTGGGACGTCATCGTCGTGGGGCTAGGGCACGCGGGGTGCGAGGCGGCCCACGCCTGCGCCCGCATGGGGCTGTCCACCCTGGGGCTGACGTTGCGCGCGGACCGCGTGGCGGTGATGAGCTGCAACCCCGCCATTGGTGGGACGGCCAAGGGGCACCTCGTCCGCGAGCTGGACGCGCTGGGCGGCCTGATGGGGACCTGCGCAGACCGGGCCGGGACCCACTTCAAGACGTTGAACGCCTCCAAGGGGCCCGCCGTGCAGGCCACCCGCGTGCTGTGCGACCGCGAGGGCTACGCCGCCGAGGTCCAGGCCGCGCTCGCGCGGCTGCCCCAGCTGGCCCTCCGCGAGGGCGAGGTGAAGGAGTTGGCCGTGGAAGGAGGGCGCGTGGCAGGCGTCCGGACGGCGGACGGGGTTGTGCTCGGCGCGCGCTCGGTGGTGCTGACAACTGGTACATTCTTGCAAGCGCTGATGCACGTGGGGGACGCCCGCGAGGTGGGTGGCCGGCTGGGAGACGCGGCGGCGGTGGGGCTGTCCGGGAACTTGCGCGCGCTCGGCTTCCGGCTGGGCCGGTTCAAGACGGGGACCCCCGCCCGGCTGCTGCGGGACAGCTTGGACCTTTCCCGGTGCGAGGAGCAGCCCGGGGACGTACCGCCGCGCCCGTTCTCGCTCCGCACCCGGCGTCCCTTCCCGTTCCGCCCGCAGCTGTCCTGCTTCATCACCCACACCACTCCCCGGACACATGAGGTGGTGCGGGACAACCTGTCCCGCTCGGCGCTCCATCTGGGCCACGTCACGGGGCGGGGGCCGCGGTACTGCCCCTCGCTCGAGGACAAGGTTGTCCGGTTCGCGAGCCGGGAGCGGCACGCGGTCTTCCTGGAGCCGGAAGGGCCGGGGTCGCCGCTGGTGTACCCGGCGGGGCTGAGCACTTCGCTCCCCGCAGACGCGCAGCTGCAGTTCCTGCGCAGCATCCCCGGGCTCGAGCGGGTTGAGGTGGCCCGCTACGGGTACGCGGTGGAGTACGACTTTTCGGACCCGCTGCAACTTTGTCCAACACTGGAAGCGGCGGAGGTGCCGGGGCTGTACTTCGCCGGGCAGCTGAACGGGACGTCCGGTTACGAGGAGGCGGCCGTTCAGGGGCTGCTCGCCGGCATCAACGCGGGGCTGGCGGTGCAGGGCGAGCCGCCGCTGGTGCTGGGCAGGGACGAGGCCCATGCAGGCGTACTGGTGGATGACCTGGTGACGCGCGGGGTGGACGAGCCGTTCCGGATGTTCACCAGCCGCTCCGAGCACCGGCTCCGTCTGCGCGAGGGGAACGCGGAGTTCCGGCTGCGCGCGCATGGGCACCGGGTGGGACTGGTGAGCGCGGAGGAGTGGGAGGAGACGGGGGCCCGCCTCGGGCAGATGGAGGCGGAGTTGGAGCGGCTGCGGGGATGCGGGCTGGCGGTCCGGCTCAAGCGGCCGGAGGTGACGTACGCGGGGCTCGAGGCCGAGGACCCCGGGCGCCCTCCCCTCCCCCCGGCGCTCGCCGCGGAGGTGGAGACGACGCTGAAGTACGAGGGGTACGTCCAACTGGCGGCGCGTGCGGCCGAGCGGGAGGCCTCCGGGTTCGACCGCTGGGCCATCCCGCATGGGCTGTTGTACGGCGAGGTCCGGGGCCTGTCCCGCGAGGCGGCGGAGCGGCTGGCCCGCCACCGTCCCGCCACCGTGGCCCAGGCGCGCCGCCTCCCCGGCATCACGCCGGCGGCGGTGAGCCTGTTGCTGGTCCATCTGCGGCGGCTGGGGGGGGGCGGCGCCGGCTCCGGCGGGGAGAGCGCGGCCGGGTAGCCCGCTCGCGGCGTGGCTCCCGTGCGTCGTTGCCGTGTGGCGTCCCGAGGCCGGCCGCTCCGGACGGGAGGGGTCCACGGTGGCAGCTGCGGCCCCCGCGAGGCTCCGGCGCTCCAGGGGCGGCTGCGCTGTGCGTTACCTCGGGGTCGGTCAACCGGTCGTTGGTTCTCCTGTGGCGGTGAGTGGGGGTACCGCAGCGTCCGGCGCGGCTTCCGTACGGGTTGCCCGAGTGCGGTTGGGCGTCCCGGGGCGTGCCGCTCCGGACCTCTTCCCGCCACGGGGCCGCTGCGTCCCCCCCGGGGCGACCGGGGGAGAGGCGTGTCCACTGGCCACCGCAAGCCCCCCTTCCCGTTCCCGCTCCGAGGCGGTGAACCCGTTGCGGGTGTTCCGGCGGCAGATGGGCGTGGAGGGGCAGCCGTCTTTTCGGCTTGCCTCGCCGAGGTTCGGCTCCGCGAGTGGCCGCCGCGCGGCGGTTGCCTCTCCCTGGAGAGGACGACTGCGTGGCGAAGGCGGTTGGCCCTGTGCGACAGGGCAGCCGCCCGCGACCTGTGCGCCCTGCC
>VGRA01000188.1 GCA_016875515.1 Deltaproteobacteria bacterium
CACCCCGCAGGCGCGCGCCTCCGCGGCGGCCCGCCCCGCCCAGTCGTTGCCCAGCCCCAGCACCCACACCACGTCCAGCGCCTGCAGCCAGCGCACGAAGGCCTCGCCGGACTGGTAGCCCGCGAAGCGGACTGCGGCCCCGAGCCCGGCGTCGGCCACCTGCGCGCGCAGCGCAGGCCCAAGTTCCCCGTCCCCCACCAGCACCAGGCGGGCCCCCGGCATGGCCTCCCGCAGCCGCCGGAAGGCCTCCAGCCCCACCGCGTGCCGCCGGCTGGCCTTGAAGGTGGACACCATGCCCACGAGCGGCGCCCCCTCCACGCCGAGCGCCGCACGCAACGCCGCGCGGTCCGCGGGCGGTGAGAAGCCGGCGCGCACCAGGGGCGGCAGCACCAGGGCCGGGGTCCGTCCCAGCACCGGCAGGAGCTGCTCGCAGGGAACCGTCCAGCCATCCGCCCCGGGCATCAGCCGCCGCACCGAGCGCGGGGCATGGAGGGACCGCACCAGCCGCGCGCCCGCTGGCCGCGCCCAGGCGGCCAGGAGGTGATCATGGCTGAAGTGCGCGTGCACCACGTCCACGGCGCGCCTCCGGAGGCGCCGCGCATCCCGCAGCCAGTCCCACAGGGTTCCCTTCACCGAGAGCCCGAGCCCGCCTTCGTCCAGCAGCCCCAGCGCGCGCAGGCGCGGGGCGGCCAGCTCTTCGGCCGCGGCCTCCGCGCGGGTGACGTCCACCGCCACGGACACCTCGTGCCCCAGCGCCCGCTGCGCGAGCGCCAGCTGCGCCACCCCGTCCGCCGGCCCGCTGTAGAACGGGCTTGCAAGCAGGTGGAGGATCCTCATCCCCCCAGCTCCCGGTACAGGGAGGCGAGCGCCGCCACCTCGCGGTCAATGCCGAACCGCGCCCGGGCCTCCTCCGCCGCGGCGTCCCCCACCGCGCGCGCCCGGGCCGGGTCCGCGCACAGCATCTCCAGGATGCCGGCCAGCCCCTTCACGTCCCCGGGCTCGAACAGGAACCCCGTCCGGCCGTCCTCCACGAGCGACGGGAAGTCACTCACGCGCGACGCCACCACGCAGCACCCGCTGGCCAGCCCCTCCAGAAACGCGAGCGACAGCCCCTCGGCGTGGGACGGCTGCACCAGCACCGTCAACCCCTGGTACCACGGCACCACGTCCGCCTGCTCCCCCACCAACTCCAGCCGCGGCGAGGCGAGCCCGGCGGCAAACGGCCCATCCGGGCCGAGCGCCTGCCCCACCAGCACGCCGTGCCAGTCCGGGTGGCGGACCGCCACCTGCGCCCAGGCCGTGGCGAAGTCCCCCTGCCCCTTGGCCGGGCGGATGCGCCCCACCACGCCCAGCCCGTACCGCCCCCCGCGCCCCAGCGCGCGCCACGCCGTGGCCCGGTCCGCCGGGGGACGGAAGCGGTGGAGGTCCACCCCGTGGGGCACCACCGTGGAGGGCAGCCCCACCGCGCGGGCAATCTCCGCGGTCAGGGACACCACCCGGTCCGACAGACCCATGCACAGCCGCGTGGGCCAGCTGGGCGGGTGCGAGGCGTGGCGCGTGTAGACGAGCCGTAGGTCCGCGCCCAATGCGCGCAGCACCCAGCCGGCGAGCAGTTCGTTGTTGCGGTGGGCGTGCCACACCACGGGCTCGCGGCAGGCCCGCCGCCACAGCTCCGCCCAGCCCAGCCGTGGAAGCGCCTCCCGCAGGGCCCGGCCGTACAGCCCGCTCTCCAGCACGCACGCCTCCCCGTGCGCAGCAAGCGCAGGCACCACGGACTCCACGTGGCGGGTGACGCCGGTGCGGCGGCGGTGCAGGTGGGGGTGGACGACGAGCGGCACGGGAACGTCCGGAGACCTTACCCGTCCTTGTCTCCCATGGGGTCGCCCGCGGGGGCGGGCGCCAGGGTCAGGGCAGCGGCGCGTGGACGGCGTCCACCCTGGTGCGGGCCCTGGCGGTGACTCAGGGAGTGGCGGTGGTGGAGGCGTTGCGGGGGCGGAAGGTGCCGGGCGTCATGGCCACGAAGTCCGCCGAGTTGTTGTCGGTGTCCATGCCGTTGCCCCGGGTGCGGTCCGCGCCGGTGGTGGCATGCAGGGACGACGCCGAGGCAAAGGGGCCAGGCCTGCGCAGGAGCGCCTCCCCGCCGTTCAGCGTGACGGGCGCAGTCTCGAACTGCACCGCGCCCCCGAACCCGACGAAGTCCACGTACTTCGGGTTGGACGCCAGCGGCGTGGCCGGCGGGGTGGTGTTGTCCTTCCAGAGCAGCAGCTGGCCGCCCTCCGCCGCCATGTTGAAATTGAAGGTGAAGTTGGGCGGGACCGAGGTGAAGGAGTAGGTCGCGCCCACGGCGCCGTAGGCCCCGAGCAGGTAGCCGCGGGGGGCGAGTTTCGTGCCCTGGGGGATGACGGAATTCGACACCCAGCTCGTGCCGTTGGTCACGTTCCGGTACCAGAGCGTGTACCCGGACACGTCCACCTCGGCGGTGGTGGGGTTGTACAGCTCGATGAAGTCATCCGTGTTCCCCAGCGGCCCGTAGCCGCACAGCTGGCTGATGACCACGTGCTGGGCGATGTAGCAGGTGGCCGGCGCGTCACAGGTGGTGCCGTCCCCGGTGCCGTTGCACACCTGCGTGCCCGGGCAGCCGTTGCTGCCGGTGCAGGCGGCGCCCAGGTCCGCAAGGGCCGGCCCGCCGCACAGCTGGCAGGCATTCTTCTGCACGTCCGTGCAGACGGTGCCGTCCCCCGCGGCGTTGCAGGCGAGCGTGCTCTGGCAGCCGTTGTCCAGCGTGCAGGCATCCCCCTTCCCCGTCACCTCCACCCCGCCGCACACCCCGCAGGCGTTCTTCTCCACCGGCGCGCACGTGACGCCGCTTTGCTGGGCGTCACACACCTGCGTGCTTGGACAGCCGTTCGGCAGCGTGCAGGAATCCCCGAGCCCGGTGATGGCAGGCCCGGCGCAGAGGCCGCACGCGTTGCGGGGAATCTCCGTGCAGACGGTGTCCGTGTTGGCGCTGTTGCAGGCGAGCGCGCTGGTGCAGCCCGAGACGGGTGCGCTGCAGGTGCCCCCCAGGCCGGTGATGGCCGGGCCGTCGCACAGCCCGCAGTCGTTCTTCACCCGCGGGGCGCAGGTGACGCGCGTCTGGTCCGGGTCACACACCCAGGTGCTGGTGCAGTCATTGGGCAGCAGGCAGCTCGCGCCCACGCCGGACACCAGCGGCCCGCCGCACAGGCCACAGTCGTTGAAGGCCGCCTCGTCCGGGCAGCCCAGGCAGCGCCCCGCGAGGCAGGCGCGCCCGTCCCCGCACTCGAGCCGGCTCTGGCACTCGCCGCAGCGTCCGTCCCTGCACACCTGGTCCGTGGCGCACTGGGCGTTCGCGGTGCACGCCGAGCAGACCCCCGCGGTGCAGGTGAGGCCACCCACGCAGTCCGCCCGCGCCGCGCAGCGCTGGCCCAGGACGCAGCGCGGGCAGGGGCCTCCACAGTCCACGTCCGTCTCCCCCTGGTTCTGGAGGCCATCCGAGCAGGTGGGCGGGATGCACCGGTGGTCCTGGCAGGTGGACTGGCCCGCGCAGCCGCCGCAGTCCAGCGTCCTCCCGCAGCCGTCGTCCGCGGTGCCGCACTCCCCCACCACCGCACACGTGCGGCGGATGCAGGTGCAGGCACCGGCCACGCAGCGGTCCGGCGCGGTGCAGGCGGTGTCACACCCTCCGCAGTTCGCCGGATCCGCTTGCGTGTCCACGCAGGCCGTCCCGCACTGGACCAGGCCTGCCGCACACGCCCGGTCCGCGCGGCCGGACACCGACACCGCGAGTTCCGGGGCGTTGTTGGCGTCCGATTGGACAATCCACTGGGCGCCGTCCGCCCCTTCCAGCGCGGGCGCGGTGTAGGTGAGCTCCACGGCCACGCGCTCGCCCGGGGCCAGCTGTGCAGGGAGGGCACCGGCCGTGAACGCGTCGCGCGCGCCACCCCGGAAGCGGGTCCCGGCGAAGGTGAGGATGGATTGCCCCTCGTTCACCAGGGTGACCGGGAGCGTCCGCGCAGTGCCGGCCTTCACCGCCCCGAAGTCCACCGCCAGCGGCTCGGCGGCAATGGCCGGCCGGGCACGCCCCACGCGGCTGCCCTCCGAGCACGAGGTGGCAAGACACAGCAGGAACGTGGCAGCGAGGGCGTGTGTGTGCATGTCGGAAGACCGGGGAGTGAGGCGTGCGCACACTCCCCCGGAACCGGGCGCTGCCGCAACCTTCCTTCCTTAGCGGACGAGCGGCAGGAGCGCGCGCAGCCTCGGCTCGCGGAGCAGCGATGCCACCCAGCCCACGGCGCCCAGCACCGCGGTCCGGGGCACGGCGAAGATGACCGCGCACGCCAGTTCCAGCGCGCCGAGCATGGGCACCGTGGAGGCCTGGAAGCCCAGCTTCCGGGCCAGCATCTCCACCACGGGGGCCTGGGAGGTGAGCTTCCCGGCCGCGCTGGCGGCGAGCATGAACACGAAGAGGCCGGAGAGGATCCTGCCCGCGAGCGTCAGCCTGGGGGTCTGTTCAATGGGCCCGGGGTATGTCCGCTTGGACGCCCGGTGTCCAACCCCGAACCTCCAGGACATCGCCACGGCCGCGGGGCCGGTGGGGCCGCCGCCACCGCGCGCGGCCTCCCGTCCAGCTCCGCGCAGATGGACAGCAGCGCGTCCACCCGGTGGGAACAGGTGTGGCGCGCATGGGCGGAGAGGCGCAGCGCCCTCACCGGCTCCACGAGGAACGCCTGCAGCTGCGCCGTGCGCTCCTCGTCCCCCCAGTTGCCCACCCAGGCGAGATCGCGCTCCGCCGTCACGGCGGGCTGCGGCCCGAAGCGCCGCACGTCTGCCGCCTCGTGCCACGTCCAGGCCCGCGCCGCCCAGCCCCGGTCCACGTACAACCGCCGGATGATCTCCCCGTGGGCGAGCACGCCGTCGCAGTGGCGCAAGTCGCAGCGGGCCATCTCCTCCGGCGCGGTGACGGCGCGGTGGTGGGTGTCATGGAAGAACAGCCGCCGTGCCGCGCGCGGTGCTCGCCCACGCGGCGCACGAGCTCCGGCGCGCTCCACTCGTGGACCAGCACCACGTCCGCCCCGTCCAGCGCCTGGGACAGGTCCATCGTGGGCAGGTCGTACGTCCGGGCGTTGAGCCCCGGGTAGGCCCGCGCACAGGCCTCGAACGCCGAGACCCCCGCGTCCGCCACCAGGTTCTGCGCGCTCCAGCCGTCCGCGGGCTCCCACGCCTCCACGGCGTGGCCGCGCGCGCGCAACTCCGACAGCCCCCCCTCAGCAAGTGGGCGTTGCCGTGGTTCCAGTCCGAGCGGAGCGAGTGGGTGAAGACGACGAAGCGCGCGAGGCGGACCTCCCCCTTGGTTCCCGGTACAGCGCGACCCGGGCGCGGGCCATGCGCGCCGTCCCCGGACCCCGGCGCCCAGCCTGTCCGCGGTGAGGCGCACCCTCACCGCGCGTAGACGCGGTCCACCAGGTCCGCGACCTCCACCAGCGACCGCCCCTCCTCCGCGCCGAAGCGGGAGCACACAGCCAGCCGCTCGGCCCACGCCACCGCGGCCCGCCCGTCCCACGCGTCCGGCGGCGCGGCAATCACCTCGCGCCCCGTGCCGCGGTAGCGCTCCACGGTGAAGGCGAAGAAGGAGCCGTCCACGTTGCGCAGCGAGACGCCGCCGCGCGTGCCGTACACCGTGGCCTCGATGACGGCGCTCGTCGTCCGCTTCCGCCACACAGCACACCCGCGCCGCCCCGGACGCCGCCGGGGCCTTCACCCGGTGGCGCCCCATCCACCCCACCCCCAGGAAGCCCAGGCCGGCGTCATGTTCCCACCAGGACGAGCGCCTTCATGCCCCCCCGGGACGGTCCGGCAGCGCCTCGAACGGACCGCGTCCACCCCGTCCAGCGCGCGG
>VGRA01000189.1 GCA_016875515.1 Deltaproteobacteria bacterium
GCCTTCGCGTGCTCGTGGTGGAGGACAACCCGCTCGCCTTCCGGGTGCTGGAGGGGCTTGCGCCGGAGATGACGTGCGCCCCCGTGTTCAGCTGGGCGCGCAGCTACGAGGAGGGGCTCGCCCTGCTGCGGGCGGGCGGCTGGGACATGTGCCTGATGGACCAGGTGCTGGACCGTCTGACGGGGCTGGACCTGCTCCGGACGGTCCGGGCGGAGGCCATCCGCACCCCCACCGTGATGCTCACCTGCGTCCCCAGCACGGAGCTGGACGTGGAGGCCATCCGGGCAGGTGCCACGGACTTCCTGGTGAAGGGCGAGTTCGACGCGGACGGGCTGGACCGGGTGCTGCGCTACGCGGTGGAGCGGCAGCGGGCGGCGGACCGGCTGCACGAGAGCGAGGAGCGGTACGCGCTCGCCGTGCTGGGGGCCAACGACGGCATCTGGGACTGGAGGATCACCTCCAGGGACCTGTACTTCTCCCCGCGCTGCCGCGAGCTGCTCGGGCTGTCCGAGCAGGAGATCCCCAACGACGTGGACGGCTGGCAGCAGCGCGTCCACCCGGATGACCTGCCGCGCCTGTTCTCGGATCTCAAGGCCCACGTGCGGGGCCACACCGCGCTGTTCGAGAGCGAGCTGCGGCTGCGGCACCGGGACGGCAGCTGGTGCTGGCTGCTGGCCCGCGGGGCGGCGGTGCGGGACCGCGAGGGCCGCGCCACGCGGATGGCCGGCTCCGTCACGGACATCACCCACGGCCGCGCGCGGGACCACCTGACGGGGCTGCCCAACCGCACGCTGCTCATGGACCGGCTGGGCCGGGCCTTCGCCCGCCGCGCGCGGGATCCCGCCTACGAGTTCGCGGTGGTGTTCCTGGACCTGGACCGCTTCAACGTGGTGAACGAGGGGCTGGGGCACCACGCCGGGGACGCGCTGCTCGTGCAGGTGGCCCGGCGGATGGAGCGCTGCCTGCGGGAGACGGACACGCTCGCCCGGATGGGCGGGGACGAGTTCACGCTGCTGCTGGACGGCGTGCGCACCACGGAGGAGGCCGCCCACGTGGCGCGGCGGATCCTGGACGCCCTGGAGGAGCCCTTCGAGGTGGTGGGACGGACGGTGTACGCCGGGGCCTCCCTGGGCATTGCGCTGTCCAACGCGGGGTACGCCGGGCCGCACGAAATACTCCGGGACGCGGACACCGCCCTGTCGCGCGCCAAGACGGGCGGGCGTGGCCGCCACCAGGTCTTCTCCCCGGGCATGCACGTGCAGGCCCTGGGCATGCTGCAGATGGAGAACGAGCTGCGGCGCGCAGTGGAGCGCAACGAACTCCGGGCCTTCTTCCAGCCCATCTTCAGCGTGCGGGAGCGGCGGCTCGTGGGGCTCGAGGCGCTCGTGCGGTGGATCCACCCCACGCAGGGGCTGCTCTCCCCGGACCGCTTCATCCCCCTGGCCGAGGAGACGGGGCTCGTGCAGCTGGTGGACGACTGGATGCTGCGGGCGGTGGCCGCGCAGCTGGGGGCATGGCGCGCGAAGCTGCCCTTCGCCGCCGAACTCACCGTCAACATCAACGCCTCCAAGCGCCAGCTGGAGTCCCAGGGCTTCGTGGAGCGCGTGCTGGAGGCCGCGGCGGTGAACGGACTGCCGCGCGGCGCGCTGGTGCTGGAGATCACCGAGGGGATGGTGTTCGAGTCCCCGGAGCGGACCTCCGCGGTGCTGGGGGCGCTGCGGGACGCGGGCATCTGCGTGGTGATGGACGACTTCGGCACCGGCTACTCGTCGCTGTCCTACCTGCACAAGTTGCCGCTCGCCGGGCTCAAGGTGGACCGCTCCTTCGTCTCCCGGATGGACGGCGGCTCCGGGGCGGAGGCAGTGCGCGCCATCGTGGCGCTGGCGCACGGGCTGGGGCTCAAGGTGACGGCCGAGGGCGTGGATTCCGAGGCGCAGATGGAGCACCTGGACCGGCTCGGGTGCGAGCTGGCGCAGGGCTACCTCTTCAGCCGTCCGGTGGACGCCACCGGCGCGGAGGACCTGCTGAACGCCTTCCTCGGACGGCGCGTCAAGGCGGGTTAGCGGCCCGGGCCGGCCCGGCTCACGTGCCGGAGACCGTCAGCTCGCGGAAGCGCAGGCTGGGGGAGGCCACGCTGCTGCGGAACTGCAGATCATTGCCCACCCCGTCCACGTCCTTCAGCATCTGCAGCAGGTTTCCTGCCACGGTGATCTCCTGCACCGGGAAGGCGAGTTCGCCGTTTTCAATCCACAGCCCGTTGGCCCCGCGCGAGTAGTCCCCGGTGACGGGGTTGGCCCCGCTGCCCAGCATGGAGGTGACGTACAGCCCCTGCTTCACCCCGCGCAGCAACTCCGCCTGCGTCTGCGTGCCGGGCTCCAGGTAGAGGTTGTGCACGCCAATGTGGGGCAGCGAGCTGTAGCCGCGGCTGGCATTCCCGGTGGGGGCCGCCTTCGCCTTGCGGGCGGTGTAGGCGTCATAGAGGAAGTGGCGCAGCACCCCCCGCTCGATGAGCGGCGTGCGGCGGGTGGGCAGCCCCTCGCCGTCGAACGGGGAGCTGCCCAGGCCGCGGCGAAGCAGCCCGTCGTCGACCACCGTCAACCCCTCCGGCGCGAGCCGCTCCCCCAGCCGCCCGGCGAAGACGGAAGCCTTCTTGAAGACGGCGTCCCCGTTGGCGGCGGCCACCAGGTTGCCCACGAAGGAGGCTGCCACCTGCGGGTCGAACACCACCGGGACCTTCTGGCTCTTCACCTTGCGTGCGCCGAGCATGCGCACCGCCCGGGAGGCCGCCTCGCGCCCCACGGACTCCGGGGACTCCAGGTCCGCGAGGTGCCGCTTGTAGTCCACCCGGTGCGCCGTCTGGAGTTGTCCGTCCGCGCTGGCCACCGGCACCGCGTAAAGGAACACGTAGGTGCCCTCGTAGCTGCCGGAGAGCCCCTCGGTGGAGGCCACGTGGACCTCGGAGACGTAGTCCCCGGCCCCCACGCTGTCGAAGGTGGTGATGCGCGGGTCCACCGCGCGGCCGGCCCGCTCCACCTCCAACGCGGCCTTCAGCTTCCAGTCCGCGGGCAGGTGGGCCACCTCGGGATCGAACAGCCCCTCCGGCGCCTTCCGCCCCTGCAGCAGCGCCCGGTCCGGCAGCCCGTTGAGCCGGTCCGGCGCGGAGGCCCGGGCCAGCTCCACCGCGCGGTCCACGAAGGCGGAGAGGGAGGACGGATCAAAGTCCGAGGTGAAGGCGAAGCCGAGCCGCCCCTTCACGAACACGCGCAGCCCCACCCCCTTGCTGGTGGCCTGGGTGAGATCCTCCACCTGGCCGTCCCGCACGCTGACGGAGGACTCGCGCCCCACCTGCAGGAAGGCCTCGGCCGCGTCCGCGCCGCGGCGCCGCGCCCTCGCCACCAGCGCTTTCGCCAGCTTCGCGTAGCGGCTCACGTGCCACCTCCCACCTTCGTGCCGCCCACGACCATGTCGTCGATCCGCAGGGTGGGGAGGCCCACCCCCACCGGGACGCTCTGCCCGTCCTTGCCGCAGGTGCCCAGCCCCGGATCCTGCTGCACGTCCCAGCCCACGCGGGAGACCTTCTTGAGCGCCTCGGGCCCCACGCCAATCAGCGTGGCCCCCTTGACCGGGTGGCCCAGCTTGCCGCCTTCGATCTCGTAGGCCTCGGAGATCTCGAACACGAAGTTGCCGTTGGTGATGTCCACCTGCCCGCCGCCGAAGTTGGCGCAGTACAGCCCGCGCTTCACAGACTTGAGGATGTCTGCCGGATCGTCGTCCCCGGGGGCCAGGTAGGTGTTGGTCATCCGCGGCAGGGGCATGTGCCGGAAGGACTCGCGGCGCCCGCTGCCCGTGGAGCGCTGGCCCATCAGCTTCGCGTTGTGGGCGTCGTACAGGTACCCCTTCAGGTTGCCCTTCTCGATGAGCACCTTGCGCTCGCCCGGCTGCCCCTCGTCGTCCACGTTGATGCTGCCGCGGCCGCCGGCCACCGTGCCGTCGTCGATGACGGTGACGAGCGGGCTGGCCACCGCTTGGCCCAGCTTCCCGGCAAAGAGCGACGTCCCCTTGCGGATGAAGTCCGCCTCCAGCCCGTGCCCCACCGCCTCGTGCAGGAGGATGCCGCTCCAGCCGGGGGCCAGCACCACCGTCTGCTGCCCCGCGCGCGCCTCCGCGGCCCCCAGCGTGGCCGTGGCCTGGCGGGTGGCCTCGCGCGCCACCGCCTCCGGGCTGAAGCCGTCGAAGTGCTGGAAGGGGACGCGCCCGCCGCCGCCGAAGAAGCCGGTGCGCCGCTCGCCCCCCTTGCCCTCCGCCACCACGTGGACCGACAGGCGCGCCATGTCCTGCGCGTCCTCCACGTAGTGGCCGTGCGTGTTGGCCACCTGCACGTGCTTGCTCTGGTCCACCCAGCTGGCGTTCACCTGCCTCACGCGCGCGTCTGCCTCGCGCGCCGCCTTGTCTGCGCGCTTCACCAGGTCTGCCTTGCGCGAGATATCCACCTGCATGAGCGGCTCGGGCACCTTGTAGAAGCTGGGCACCGGGGCCCGGGCCACGCGGTAGGGGCGGTCCGCCCCCGTCCCGTCGGAGATGAGCGCCGCGGTCTCCGCCGCGCGGAGCAGCGCGGGGAGCTCCAAGTCATCCGAGTAGGCGTAGCCCACCTTGGCGCCGGTGATCACCCGCACCCCCACGCCCTGCACCTGCCCCACCTGGGCGCTCTTGATCTTCTGCTCGTCCAGCGTCACCGCGGTGGTGACGCTGCGCTGGACGTACACCTCGGCGAAGTCCGCCCCGCGCGCCATGGCGGCGCCGAGCACGCGCTCCAGCGTGGCGGGCGGCAGCACCGTGGCGGAGGGGGGCCGGGCAGGAGGGGGAGGGACGGACGTGCGGGGGCGGGCGGGGGCGGTCCGGGGCATGGGCGCGGACGGTAGCGATGCCCCTCCCGGCCGGCAATGAATTGCCGCCTTCCTGCGGGCGGTGGGCAGGACTACATTCGCCCCCCTAGCGAGCATGCCTCCCCGAAAGCCCAAGTCCCCTCGGCGGCCCCGGTACGAGACGGGGGCGGAGTACCCGTCCGGCGACGAACAGGTCCCGGCGGATCCCGGTCTGCAGGACGGGCCGGACTTGCTGGGGGACGGGCCGCTCCCTCCCTCTGCCGTGGGGCGGGATCCTACGGCGAGCACGACTACGCGGACGAGCAGGTGGACCCAGAGCTCTTCCAGCAGACGAACGTGGGGATCCGCGCCCCGCCCCCGCCGGCCCCGCGCGGCCGGGAAGGGGAGACGCGGGTGGCGCCCATCCCGACCGCGGACGAGGCGGAGCGATCGGGGGTGGACTCCCCGGACGCCACCCGGGCAGGCAGGCCGCTGAAGCTGGAGGTCGCGGAGGGGCCGGACCGCGGCAAGATCATCCGGCTCTCCGGCGTCCGCTGCGTGGTGGGCCGCTCGCCCGAGTGCGACCTGGCGCTGAAGGACCACTCCACGTCCCGCCGCCACGTGGAGCTGGTGGTGGACGACGAGGGGGTCCTGCTGCGCGACCTGGGCAGCGGCAACGGCACGCGCGTCAACGGGGAGCAGGCCACCGAGCAGCGGCTGGTCCACGGCGACGAGATCTTCCTCGGGAAGACGGTCCTCCGCTTCGTGGACGAGGTGGCCGCCTTCCAGAAGGCGCAGGCCGAGGCCGAGGCGGCCGAGCGGGCGGAGCAGGAGGCCATTTCGGCGGCAGCAGCCGCGGCTGCCGCGGAGGAGGCCCAGGACGAGGTGACCGAGGCCAAGCCCCCGCCCGGCCGGCCCGGTGGCGCGCTGCCCCACCCCACCGCGCAGGTGCCGCTGGGGCCAGACGGTCTGCCGCGCCGTCCCACCCGCCTGCCGGCGCAGAGCCGGCGGCGGATGCTGGGGCTCTTCGCCGCGCTGGCAGGCGCCATGGTGCT
>VGRA01000190.1 GCA_016875515.1 Deltaproteobacteria bacterium
GCTCGCCGCCGTTGCGCTCGTCGCCGGCTGCGACAAGGCCGCCCCCACCCCGCCGGGCGCAGGCACCGCCGCCCCCAACACGGCGCCGTCCGGCGCCAAGCCCGCCAGTGACCAGAACGTCTTCAAGGTCCCGCTGGATGACTCCGCGCAGCGCGGCAGCAAGACGGCGCTCGTCACCATCGTCGAGTTCAGCGACTACCAGTGCCCCTTCTGCAGCCGGGCGCACGCCACGGTGCAGCAGCTGGAGAAGGACTACGGGGACAAGCTCCGCGTGGTGATGAAGCAGAACCCGCTGCCCTTCCACAACCGCGCCAAGCCCGCGGCCGCCGCCGTGCTGGCCGCCGGCGAGCAGGGGAAGTTCTGG
This sequence comes from Deltaproteobacteria bacterium, assembly GCA_016875515.1. Taxonomy (GTDB): domain Bacteria; phylum Myxococcota; class Myxococcia; order Myxococcales; family Myxococcaceae; genus VGRA01. The sequence goes on from VGRA01000190.1 coordinate 365, forward strand.
GAGATGCACGACAAGCTGTTCGCGAACCAGAAGGCGCTCGAGGACGCGGACCTGGAGAAGTACGCCGCGGAGCTGGGGCTGGACGCGGAGAAGTTCAAGGCCTCCTACAAGGACGCCAGGTGGAACGCCGTCTATGACCGCGACCAGGCGCTGGCCCGCAAGCTGGGCGCCAACGGCACCCCGGCCTTCTTCATCAACGGCCGCTTCCTCTCCGGCGCGCAGCCGGTGGACAACTTCAAGCGCATCATCGACGAGGAGATGAAGCAGGCCGAGGCGCTGGTGGCCTCCGGCGTCCCCGCGGACCAGGTGTACGGGAAGACCATCGAGAAGGGGCTGGAGAACGCCCCCGCCGCCCCGCCCAAGCCGGCGCAGGCCCCGGCCGCCTCCGCCAAGAAGGTGGACATCCCGGCGGGCGCGCCGTCCAAGGGCTCCCCCACGGCGAAGGTCACCGTCGTCGAGTGGAGCGACTTCGAGTGCCCGTTCTGCAGCCGTGGCGCAAGCGTGGTGAAGGAGATTGAGAAGGCCTACGGCAACGACGTCCGCGTGGTCTTCCGCCACCAGCCGCTGCCCTTCCACCCGCGTGCCAAGCCCGCGGCAGAGGCCGCCATGGCCGCGCACGAGCAGGGCAAGTTCTGGGAGATGCACGACAAGCTCTTCGCGGACCGCACCAAGCTGTCCGACGCGGACTTCGAGCGCTACGCCGAGGAGATTGGCCTGGACGTGGGCAAGTTCCGCGCTTCCATGTCTTCCCACACGTTCGCCGCGGTGGTGGAGCAGGACAGCGCCGCGGGCACCGCGGTGGGCGCCTCGGGCACCCCGGCCTTCTTCATCAACGGCCGCTCGCTGGTGGGCGCGCAGCCGTTCGACCGCTTCAAGGCGATGATTGACGAGGAGATCAAGAAGGCGGACGAGCTGCTGAAGGCCGGCACCCCCGCCGCGGAGCTGTACGCCAAGCTGAACGCCAAGAACGTGGCCGAGGCCCCGGCCGCCGCCCCGGCCCAGCCGCAGCAGCCCCGCCAGCCGCCCGCCCCCGAGGTGAAGAAGGTCGAGATTCCCAGGACCGCCCCGGTGCTGGGCAGCGAGAAGACCGCCAAGGTCACCATCGTGGAGTGGAGCGACTTCGAGTGCCCGTTCTGCAGCCGCGGCGCTGCCACTATGAAGGAGGTCGCGGGGGCCTACGGCAAGGACGTGCGGCTCGTCTTCCGCCACCAGCCGCTGCCGTTCCACCCGCGCGCCAAGCCCGCGGCAGAGGCCGCCATGGCCGCGCACGAGCAGGGCAAGTTCTGGGAGATGCACGACAAGCTCTTTGCCGACCGCACCAAGCTGTCGGACGCGGACCTGGAGAAGTACGCCGAGGAGCTGAAGCTGGACATGAAGAAGTTCAAGGCGGCCATGTCCTCCCACAAGTTCGCCACGGTGGTGGAGCAGGACTCCAAGGAGGGCACCGCCCTGGGCGCCAGCGGCACCCCGGCCTTCTTCATCAACGGCCGCAAGGTGTCCGGCGCGCAGCCCTTCCCCCAGCTCAAGGCCATCATCGACGAAGAGCTCAAGAAGGCGGACGCGCTGCTGAAGGCCGGCACGAAGCAGGACAAGCTCTACGCCACGCTGAACCAGAAGAACGTGGAGGAGGCGGCCAAGGCGGTTCCCGCGGCGGGCGCACCGGCGGCCCCCGAGGCCCCCGTCACCATCGAGGTGGGGAACGCGCCGGCGAAGGGGGACAAGAAGGCCCCCGTCACCATCGTCCTCTACAGCGACTTCCAGTGCCCCTTCTGCAGCCGCGTGGGCCCCACGCTGAAGCAGATTGAAGAGAAGTACGGCAACAAGGTGCGCGTGGCGTTCAAGCACCAGCCGCTGCCGTTCCACCCCAACGCCCGCATCGCCGCGTCCGCCTCCATGGCCGCGCACGAGCAGGGCAAGTTCTGGGAGATGCACGACCTGCTCTTCAAGAACCAGCAGAAGCTGGACCGCCAGTCCCTGGACACCTACGCGCAGGAGCTGAAGCTGGACATGCGCAAGTTCACGGACGCAATGAACAACGACAAGTTCAAGGCGGTCATCGACTCGGACCAGGCCGAGGGCAACAAGGTGGGCGCCAACGGCACCCCCACCCTGTTCGTCAACGGGCGGAAGATTGTCGGCGCGCAGCCCTTCGAGAACTTTGCCAAGCTGATTGACGAGGAGCTGGCGAAGGCCCCCGCGGGCGGCGCCCCCAAGGCCGCCAAGAAATAGCCGGCAGCAGGACAACTTGCAGCACGGACCGGGGCCCCTCCTGCACAGGGAGGCGGCCCCGGCGCCGTTTGGGGTTATAAACCTCCCCATGAAGCCCTCCCGCCTGCTGCTGTCCGGCGCCCTCCTGCTGGGCGCGTGCAATCCGTATGACCGCGCCACGCCGCTGGTGGGCGCGCCGCCACCGGAGGATTGCAAGGAGTGCACGGCGAGGATGGTGCTCGCCCCCATGCAGGGCGGCATGCCGCAGGGGCCCCAGGGGGCGCGCCCGCCCAGGGCGGTGCTCAACCCGGGAACGTCCGTCTTCGCCCCTCCCTCCGTCACGGCCGCCTTCCCGTCAGGGCCCGCCGTCCGCAAGGTGGACGTTCCCTCCCACGCCCCCACGCTGGGCCCCGCCGCCGCCCCCGTCACCGTGGTGCTCTTCACCTCCTACCTGTGCACCCACTGCACCGACGTGGCCGCCACCCTCAAGAAGCTGGTGGAGGCCCACCCGGACAAGGTGCGCGGCGCCATCCGGATGGCCCCCATCCCCGGCAACAGCTCCGCCCGGCTCGCCGCCGAGGCGGCGCTGCTCGCACAGGAGCAGGGGAAGTTCTGGGAGATGAACGCGCGGCTGACCGCGGGCACCTTCAAGGAGCTCACCGTCTCGGACGTGGAGCGGCTGGCCCGGGAGGTGGGCCTGGACGTAAGCCGCTTCAAGGCCGCCCTGAACAACCACCGCCTGGAGCCCGCGGTGGAGCAGGACACCGCGCAGCTGGGCGGCACCGGGCGCCCCGTCTACTTCGTCAACGGGCGCATGCTCCCCGGCGAGCAGAAGCTGGAGGTGCTCTCGTCCGTGGTGGAGCAGGAACTGCAGCGCGCGGAGGCGCTCGGGGCCGAGGGTCTCTCCCCCGCCGAGGTGGGGGAGAAGCTGCAGCAGCAGAACCTGGCCTCGCCGCCCGAGCTTCCGGAGCCACGCGCCACCGCGCTCGCGCCGGTGCCCGCCCCGCTGGACGCCTCCACCCTCCAGCGCGTGGCCGCAGCCTCCGTGCCCACGCGCGGCGAGGCGCGCGCCCCCGTCACGCTCGTCCTCTTCAGCAACTTCGCCAGCCCCTACGCGAAGAACGTGGCCGCCACCCTGCAGAAGGTGCAGACCTTCTACGGCCCCAATGTGCGGCTGGTGTACCGGACGCTGCTGCTGGACGGGCTGGAGGAGGGGCGCGCCGCCGCCCGGGCCGCCCTGGCCGCCCACCAGCAGGGGCGCTTCTGGGAGATGCATGACCTGCTGTTCTCCAGCAGCGCGCTGGACCGGGACGCGCTCCTGCGCCACGCCCGCGAGCTGAAGCTGGTGGAGGAGCGCTTCCGCGCGGACATGGAGTCCGACAAGGTGGAGGCGGCGCTGCAGGTGGACCAGGCCGAGGCGCTGGCACTGAGGGTGCGCGCCCTGCCCACCGTCTTCGTGAACGACGAGCCCCTGCTCGGCGACCAGGCCCTGGACAGCTACAAGGCCCTCATCGACCACAAGCTCGGCGAGGGCATGAAGAAGCCGGCCGAGCCGAAGAAGGACGGCAAGAAGAAGTAGCGCGCCGTCAGCGGCCGGCCAGCCCCAGCGCCGCCAGCAACGGCTCCACCGTCTCCCCGTCCGGCAGCACGAGCAGCCGCCCGTTCACCCCCGGGCGGGCGCGGGCCGCCCACGTGGATTCCAGCACCGCGGGCGGCTCCTCCCCGTCCGCATAGCGCAGCCCCATCACCACCTCCTCCGCGCTGCCGTGGAGCCACCTCGGCACGGACGGCTGCAGCCACAGCCCGGTGACGCGCGTCCACGCGTCCACGAAGGCCGACGCGAGGATGTTGCCCACCTCGGACAGCGCGTCCTGCTCCAGCGGCCCGGTCTCTGCGGACGGCCTCCGCAGCAGCGCGCCGGCCAGCTGCAGCGCCGAGGGCTCCGACATCAGCAGCACCAGCAGCCCCGCCGCCTCCCCCTGGACGTGGAACTCCACCGCCACGTGCGCCCCCGGCCCCAGCTCCGCGGCGAGCGCGCTGCGGCGCAGCGGCACCGCCCGCGGTACGTTCAGCATCACCGCCTCGCCGCCCAGCAGCCGGGACAGCGCCCCCACCGCTTGGCCCGCCCCCATGCTGCACAGCTCGCGCAGCCCATCCAGCGCCAGGTCTGACAGGGGCGGGTTCATGCGGCGAGCAACCTCGGGACGTCCAGGATGAAGACGGGCCGGCCCGAGCCCAGGATGGTGACGCCGGACAGCCCCGCCACCGTGTCCAGCGGGCGGGACAGGGCCTTGAGGACCACCTCCTGGTGGCCGAGCAACCGGTCCACCTCCAGGCCCACGCCCCCGGCCGCAACCTCTGCCAGCAGCAGCGCCCCGCCGCCCTCCGCCCGCCCGGAGGGCGGCAGCCCCAGCAGGCCGGCCAGCGGGTACAGGGGGACGAGCCCCTCGCCGCGCGGCAGGTAGCGCTGGCCGCGCTGCACGGAGATGGGGAGGTGGGCCGCGTCCAGCGCCTCGCGCACCTGGGACAGCGGCAGCCCCACCACCTCGTCCCCCACCTCGGCCAGCAGCAGGTTCACCACCGCCACCGTCAGCGGCAGGCGAAGGGTGAAGCGCGTTCCCCGCCCCGGCTCGGAGGCAATCTCCAGCGTGCCTCCCACGCCCTCCACCGAGCGCTTCACCGCGTCCATCCCCACCCCGCGCCCGGAGATGTCGGAGACGGACTCGGCGGTGGAGAGCCCCGGCGCGCAGGCAAGCATCCAGGCCTCGCGGTCCGGGAGCGCCTCCGCCTGCGCCGCGGTGAGCAGCCCGCGCTCCACGGCAGCCGCGCGCAGCCGGGACGCGTCCATCCCGCGCCCGTCGTCCTCCATCTCCACCACCACCCGGTCCCGCTCGCGGCGCACCTCCAGCCGCACCTGCCCCGTGGCCGGCTTGCCCGAGTCCTTCCGGCCCTCCGGGGACTCCATCCCGTGGTCAATGCAGTTGCGCAGCAGGTGCAGCAGCGGGTCCGCAAGTTCGTCCAAAATGACGCGGTCCAGCTCCGTCTCCGTGCCGGACAGCTGCAGCTCCACCTCCATGCCCTTGCGCCGCGCCACGTCCCGGGCCACCCGCGGCAGCCGGTCCGTGATGACCTGGATGGGGGTCATCCGCGCCCCCATGACGCGGTCATGCATCCCCTTCACCAGCGCGTGCAGCGCGTCCACCCCCTCCTCCACGGGGCCGCGGTGCTCCTCCGGCAGCTTCCGCCCCAGCTCGCGTACTTGCGCGGTGGTGATGAGCAGCTCGCCGGCCAGGTCCAGCAGGTCGTCGAGGAGCTCCGTCTTCACCCGCACCGTGCGCGCGG
>VGRA01000191.1 GCA_016875515.1 Deltaproteobacteria bacterium
CCCAGCACGTTGGCCAGCGCCGTCCCGAACGAGCCGCTGCCCAGCACCGTTGCGCGCACACCCATGCCCATGGCCGTCCCTCTCCTTCCTGGTCCCGCGGTTGAAGCTCAGTTCCCGAACAGCATCCCGGCCCGCAGCACCGGCATGAAGGGGACGTCCCCGGCGCGGCCGTGCAGCTCGAACCCGCCGAGCACCTGCACCACCACCTGCTGCGAGAGCGGCCACTCCGCGCCGGCGAGCACCGGCAGGTTCCACCCCAGCACCACGGGCGGCGGGACTCCGCCGAGCGGCAGCACCGACGCGGGCTCGATGTCCAGCGACAGCACCCCCTGCACGCTCCCCAGCCAGCGCCAGTTGCTGCCGGCGCTGCGGCGGGAGAGGTGCAGGCCGGGAGCCAGGTTGAAATTGCGGCGCCCGGTCAGCCCCCGCGCCCCGGAGCCGTCCAGCGCCGGGCGGTTGGCGAAGAGGATGCCCGAGCCCTCCAGCGAGACCGCCCACTCCACCTCCCCGTCCGACAGCGCGCGCCGGCCGTGGACCGAGAACTCGTGGGACTGCCCGTAGACGCCGCCGTAGCCCACCCCCACGTCCCAGCCCTGTCCCAGCCCCAGCTGGAAGCGGGCGCCGAAGGTGGGCAGCCCCACCCAGCCGCCCACCGCGTACTTCCACTGCGGCAGCACCCGCCCGCCCAGCAGCGTGAGGTCTGAGGTGAGCAGCGGCGGCGGTGCGCGCGCGGCCACGCCGCGAGGGGAAGCCACCTGCCCGGCCGGAGTCGGAGTCGGAGTCGGTACCAGCGCCATGCCCGGCCGGTACAGTTCCACCACCATGGGGGGCGGCGGCAGCCCCGCGGCCAGGGCCCGCACGCGCAGGCGGAAGGCGGCCAGCGCCGGGGACTCCGGTTCGCCCGCCGGCGGGGCGGGCGGCGGCGCGTCTGGCGCGGCCGAGAGGTCCACCTGCTCCGGCAGCGGCGCCCACGCCTCCAACCCCTCCTCGGCCCCCAGCTCCGCCTGCCCCTGGGCGCGGGCGGACGCGGGCCCGGCGAGGACGAGCAGGGCGGCGGCAAGGGGTAAGGAGCGCATGGGCGGGCGGGAGTCTAGCGGAAGCGACTACACTTGCACCCCCGTGGCGCCCCCTTCCGGCCTGGAATCCGCCTCCTTCTGGCGCACCTTCGCGTGGCTGATGCTGCTCGTGGTGCTACCGTCCGCGGGACTGTCCGGTTTCGGCGTGCTGGCCATCATCAACGAGCGCGCCGCGGTGGAAAAGCGGCTGGAGGCGGCGTGGGGCGGCCGGCTGGAGCGGCTGTCGCAGCGGCTGCTGGAGGGGCTTCCCGCAGGCGAGCCGGTGGCCGCCGAGCGCGTGGCGCCGCTGCTGCAGTCGCTCGGGCGGGACGAGGCCGGCATGGAGGCGGTGCGGTTCGAGCTGCAGCCGCTGCTCGCCGCCCCGCGCGCGGAGGCGGGGGCGGGGCTGGTGGGCAAGCTCGTCTCGGAGGTTGAGCGCGCGCGCACCGAGGCGCTGGCCACCCTGCCGCTCGCGTGGCGTCCCCTGCCCCCGCCCCTGCAGGCCTTCAGGCTGGCCGCCGTGCCCCTGGACGGGGACCCGGTGGCCGCGGCCTCCCTGCGCAACCGCGTGCTGTACGGCGTGCTGCTGGGGCTGTTCTACCTGGCGCTCGCCGTGGGCACCGTCTACGTGGCCCGCACCCTCCACCGCGAGGCGCGGCTCTCCCGGATGAAGACGGACTTCGTCTCCCTGGTGAGCCACGAGCTGCGCACGCCGCTCACCTCCATCCGGATGTTCATCGAGACACTCTCGCTGGGGCGGGTGACGGACCCGGCGGAGACGAAGGAGGTGCTGGCGCTGCTGTCCCAGGAGACGGCGCGGCTGTCGGACATGATTGAGCGCGTGCTGGACTGGGGCCGCATCGAGAGCGGGCGGCGCACCTACGTCTTCGCCTCCACCCCGGTGGACCGCGTGCTCGAGAGCGCGGTGACCGCGTTCCACGCCCAGCGGCTGGGGGCAAAGGTGGACCTGGGGGTGGAGGTGGAGCCGGGGCTGCCGCCGGTGCGCGTGGACCGGGAGGCGCTGGCCGGGGCGCTGCTCAACCTGGTGCAGAACGCCTTCAAGTACACCGGCGAGGACAAGCGCATCCAGCTGCGGGCCCGCCGCGAGCGCCGGGGGGTGGCCATCGACGTGCAGGACAACGGCCCGGGCATTGCGCCGCGCGAGCGCAAGCGCGTCTTCGAGCGCTTCTACCGGGTGGATGACCTGCTCACCCGCAAGACGGAGGGCAGCGGGCTGGGGCTCTCCATTGCGCAGCGGATCGCCGAGGCGCACGGGGGCAGCCTGACGTTGCAGAGCGAGCTGGGCGTGGGCAGCTGCTTCACGCTGCACCTGCCCGCGGCGGAGGAGACGTGAGCCAGAAGACCCGCATTCTCGTGGTGGAGGACGACCTGTCCATCCTCACCGGCCTGTCCATGAACCTGCGCTTCGAGGGGTACGAGGTGCTGCAGGCCCAGGACGGGCGGGCGGGACTGCAGAAGGCGGTGGACGAGCGGCCGGACCTGCTGGTGCTGGACGTCATGCTGCCGGAGCTCAACGGCTACGAGCTGGTGCGGGAGCTGCGCCGCCGCGGGCTGACCACCCCCGTGGTGATGCTCTCCGCCCGGGGACAGGAACAGGACAAGACGCTCGGGCTGGACCTGGGGGCGGACGACTACGTGGTGAAGCCGTTCGGGCTGCAGGAGCTGCTCAGCCGCATCAAGGCGGTGCTGCGCCGCCGCCAGCGCGAGCCGGAGTTGCTGCGCTTCTCCGACGTGGCGGTGGACCTGGTCTCCCGCACCGTCACCCGCGCGGGCGCGCCGGTGGAGTTGACGGCCCGGGAGTTCAAGCTGCTCGCGCACCTGCTGGCCCACCCGGGGCGCACCTACAGCCGGGACGAGCTGCTCGCCGGGGCCTGGGGGTACGACTACGAGGGCACCGCCCGCACCGTGGACAACTTCGTCCGTCAGCTGCGGCTGAAGCTGGAGGTGGACCCGGAGGACCCCCGCCACTTCGTCACCGTGCGCGGGCTGGGTTACCGGTTCGACGCCTGAGCATCCAGCAGGCTAAGACGCACGCCCATGCACCGCCGCTACACCATCCACAAGGACGGGGACCTCCTCGTCGAGGAGCTGGACGCCGTCGGCAAGGCCCTTGAGCCCGAGCCCGTGCCCCCCGAGGACCGCCTGCCGGTGGAGGTCATCCTCCGGGGCAAGGACGGCGAAGAGGGCACCGCCCAGCTGCTGGACCTACTGGAGCTGGCGCTCAGCATGGAGGCGGAGAAGGCGGAGACCGGGAAGTTCCCGGCCTGACGCCCGACCACCCCGCAAGCGCGTTCAATCCGCCTTGGCGGCCACCACCACCTGCACCGGGTCCCCCGGGTCGAGCGGCTTGCCGGCGAAGTCTCCGAAGCGCTCGAGCGGCGTGAAGCCTGCGTCCGCGAGCGCCTCGTCCACCTCCTCGAGCGTGAAGGCGCGCACCTTCATCCGCCGCAGCCCCTCGTGCTGGGCCGCCCGCGCGCGCTCGTGAAGGTGCGGCACGAACGTGAGCGGCGGCGGGGACATGAGCGGCTCGTCCGGGCCGTCTCCCGGGCGGAAGTGGGGGCGCACCCGCAGAGGGGCCGCCGGGTTGCGCAGGTCGAACACCAGCGTCCCCTGCGGCCGCAGGTGCAGCCGCGCCGTCTCCAGCAGTGCGTCCACGTCCTCCAGCGTGCCGTAGAGGGCCAGCGCGTTGTGGGGGGCTGCCACCGCGCCGAAGCGCTCTCGCAGCCGCAGCGAGCGGGGATCCCCATGGACGAGCTGCACGCGCCCGGCCACCTCGGGGCGTTCGGCGGCGCGGCGGGCCTCGGCGGCGCGGGCCATGCCGTCCGCCGGCTCTACCGCCACCACCTCCACCCCGCGCGCCGCCAGCTCGAACGCCACCCGCCCGTCCGCCGAGCCGAGCAGCAGCACCGGCCCCTCCCACGCCCGCTGGGCATAGAACCCCACGTCCCCCGCCGGGGAGACGAGCGAGAGGCGGCCGCTGCGCTGGCCTGGGGGCTTGGACATGGGGACGTGTACCTGGCCTTGTCACCGGGGCTTGGTTGCCCGGCGGGGCGCCTCCCTAGCACGGCTCCGTGGACATGGCGCCAATGTCCGGCAGGGAGGCCCGCGGCGAGCGGCGGGGCGCCGGGGTACACCTCCAGGCGTTGAACGGCGTTGCGCAGCTCCTGCACGTTGCCGGGCCAGCGGTCTGCAGGCGGGGCGCCTGAGTGAGAACCTCTACTTCCGGCTCGCCGCGCTCACCTTCGCGCTGCCGCCGCTGCGGGACCGGTCACACCTGTACGTGCTGCTCCGGAAGTACGGCCTTGACTCCGAGCCATCACATGCTTCGCGTCAGGTGCCTCGCGGAACACCGACGAGGTGACTTCGGACGGCCGCGACGAACCCGGGGACCTGCTTCGACAGGCGCTGCAACAGACCATCCAGCGTGACCGGAGGGTTCCGGAGATCGCCCGCCTGTTGGCGAAGGAGGTCGTTGAATCCTTCTGGGTCCAGGTCGAACAGGCTGCAGAGGAACTCGTCCGGCGATTGCGCTTCGAGCCCCTCTGGAAGCCGCGCGAAGTCCTTCAAGTTCGAGGTGGTGATGACCTGTGCGCCCGACTTCACGGCAACGACAACGATGCTCCAGCGCAACTGGAACAGGTCCTCTGCTGCTGCGCGAAGCAGCGTGTCCCGGAGGGTGAGGGGGAACAGGACGTTCGCGTCCACGACAACGGTGAAGGGTGCCGGGAACAGTCGGCCCTTTGTCGCGCGCTACTTCAACTCGGGCGCATACCCGCCGAACTCTTCGAACATGCGGGGCAGTTCCCGGAGACCGGCACGGCGGTGATTGTCTCGAGCTGCCTCGAACGCCCAGACGTCCTCGGTGCGCAGCCGACGGTGCTTTCCGGTCCTTCGATAGGGGATGCGCCCCTCTTCCAGCAACCGGACGAGGTACTGGCGGGAGACGTTCAACAGGTTGGCGGCCTGTTGGGTGGTCACCTCGCGGCCCACCGGGACGACGGTGATGGAGGCGCCCCGGGCCATGACCTCGGCGACACGCTCGAGGACGTAGAAGACGGTCTCCGGAACGGAGATGAACTCCCCGCTCGGACCAATGAGCTGGCACCTGGGCGCTCGCTTCCTCGCCCTGTGAGCGAGGCTTCCCAAGGCCCTAGAAAATTCTGCCACTTGAGCCTGCTGCTCTGGTGGCGCAGCGACCGGGGTCATCTTCCGGATCAAGTCTTCCGTTCCGTGAACGGCAGCATCCACGACCAGACCTCCCGGCTCGGAGGCCAGCCACGATTCGACCCAACCGCAACCTGGGTCGACGCGTCTGCAACCTTCGCCTTCTCTCCAACCGGTCCTGACTCGGGAGGGACCTCACTGCACCATCAGCCACGCCTCCAGGTCGTTCCGGTCCGCGTCCGTGACAGGCAGGGAGGCCCCCTCGCCGTGCAGGCGCAGCACCGCCCCCAGGGCGTCCCGGTCCCGCGGCTGCAGGCCGGCCCGCCCGTCCCGCAGGAGCGGCCAGCGCCGCCACAGCCCCGCGAGCGACGTGCCGGAGGGGACGTGGCACTTGCCACACCCCAGCTGCTCGGCCACCTGCATGCCCTGCAGCGGCCGGCCCGTGGCGCCGTGGGGCAGCGGCAGCGTCTCCGGCGGTGCGCCGTTGGGCAGCAGCCAGGGGTTGGGCTCGGGCGGCAGGGCGGGGAGCCACTTCGCAATCTCGTTCAACTCCGAGCGGGACCGGGACAGCCCGGGGTGGCGCCCCAGCGCCGCGG
>VGRA01000192.1 GCA_016875515.1 Deltaproteobacteria bacterium
TGCTCCTGCTCCTGCTCACCGTCTCCCTCCCCGCGGCAGCGCTCCCCCAGGGTGCGCCCACCCTTGCCGGGCGCCCCGGCTCGAAGGTGAAGAGCGCCCGGGACCTGTTCGAGGCGGCGGAGAGGCTCTACCGGCAGAAGAAGTACGCCGCGGCGGTGGTGAAGTTCGAGGAGGCGCAGGCGTTCCGGCCGCACCCGGTGGTGATGTTCAACATCGCCCGGTGCCGCGAGCAGTTGGGCGAGGCCGCCGCCGCGCTTCGGTGGTACCGCGAGCACCTCCGGGTGGCTGAGGGGGAAAAGGACCAGGAGCAGGTCCTGCAGGCGGTGGTCCGGTTGGAGCGCAAGCTCCGCGAGCAAGGGGTGCAGCAGCTCACCGCGCTCACTGAGCCACCGGGCGCACGGGTGGAGATCAACGGGCGGGAGCTGGGCGCTGCGCCGGTCACGACGGAGTTGGCAGAGGGCGAGCACACCGTGTCCGTCTCCGCGCCGGGCCACGAGCCAACGCAGCAGCGGCACGCCTACCAATTGCTGCGCGCCACGGACTTGAGGATCTCGCTCGCGCGAACCCCAGAGCCCGCACCCGTGGCGGAGCCGGCGCCCGCCCCGCAGCCGGCACCCGAGGCAGCGGTGATGGCAGCCACCCCGGAGTCCCCTCCCGCGCAGTCCGGAATGGAGTTCAAGTGGATCGCAGGCGGCAGTGGCCGGCTGCACCGGCTTGGGCTTTGGCCTCAGCGCGCAGGGGGCGCGGCTCTCGCTGGTGCAGGCACAGGCGCCCCTGGAGCAGTCCGAGGCGCAGGCGCACCATGACCGCGCACAGCAGCACGCACGGGTGGCCAACGTGGCCTATGCCTCCGCCGGCGTTGCGGCCGTTGTCCTCTTCCTCCTGGGCCGGTGATCCCCATGAAGCTGCTGGCCGGCCTCGCCCTCTTCCTGTCGTCGCTCTCGATCCTCCATGGGTGCTCGGTGAATCCCCTGACCGGCGCACCCTGCAAGGGCAGCCTCCAGAGTTGTCCCACCGGGCAGCGCTGTGCCCCGCCCGGCGCCCCGGAAGACCCGTGGGGCCAGTGCGAGGCGCCGGCGTTGGATCTCTCCGTCAGCTCTCCCGTGGACAACGCGCAGCGGACCCCGTCCACGGTGGCCATCACCATTGGCGCGTGCCCCGCATTCTCCGCGTCCGCCGTGGACCTGAAGGGGGACTGGAACGTCAGCCAGCTGCGGGCGGCCACCCGCCCGGGGACCAGCGCGGCGTGTGAACTCTCTGGGTGCGAGAGCCTGGTCATCCCGGCGGACGGATTCAGCGCGCGGTGCAAGCTCAGCGGCACAGGCGCCGAGTGCGCGTGCGACGTGTGGTTCGACACCACCGACGCGTTGTCGGCCACCTGGTCGCGCGCTGGTGAAGAGCTCGTCCTGACCCCGCCCCAAGGCACCGCGGAGCGCTGCGCGGTGGCGGCGGAAGGGGACGGGCTGCGTGTCCGCCGGGTGGCCCAGCCGGGCTCTGGGGCGGGCATGCAGGGCGCGTTGATGCTTAAGGTCAGCCGCGCCCGCTGACGCCGCCTCAGCACTTGATCTTCTTCATCTCCGGGTCGAACAGCGGCTTGAGGGACGGCTGCGCCGGATGGTGCTTGCCGTTGATCTCGAGCGTCCAGTCACCGCCGTCCAGGAACGCCTGGTCGACGGGTTGCCCGGCGTCCACCATGACGAGCCCCACGGCACCGCCCACGGAGAAGCCGTAAGAGCCCGCGCGGACGTAGCCCAGTGGCCTGCCGTTTCGGCGCAGGATCTCACAGTGGAACAGCAGCGGCTGCGGGTCCTTCACCAGCACCTGCAGCAGGCGCTTGGTCAGCGGTCCCTTCGCCTTCTGGGCCACCACGTGCTCCTTGCCGAGGAAGCCGCCCGGCTTATTGATGTCCACCGCGAACCCCAGCCCCGCCTCGAGCACGGTGTCCGTGTTGTCGAGATCGTGGCCGTAGTCCCGGTAGCCCTTCTCCATGCGGCAGCTGGCGAGCGCCTTCAGCCCCGCATGGACCAGCCCCAGGGGGGCGCCGGCGGCGACGAGGAGATCATAGACGTGCACCGCCTGCTCGGTGGGGATGTACAGCTCGTAGCCAAGCTCTCCGAGGTAGGTGATCCGCACGCACAGCACCCGCGCAAAGCCGATGTCGATCTCCCGCGCGGTGCGGAACGGGAAGGCCTCGTGGGACATGTCGGCGGTGGTGACCGCCTGCATGAGCTGCCGGCTCCTTGGACCCTGGATGTTGATCTGTGTGTAGGCCGCGGTGACGTCCGTGACGAAGGCGTGCGCGTCCCCCAGGTTGCGGCGCAGGTGGGTCTCAACGTGGCGGTGGGCGGTGTCCGTGGCAACCACGAAGAAGTCGTCGTCCGCGAGCTTGGTGACGGTGAGATCCGCTTCCAGCGTGCCACCCGCGTTGAGCCACTGGGTGTAGGTGATGAGCCCGGAGTCGCCGTCCACGTTGTTAGCGGAGATCCAGTTGAGCATCCGCCCGGCGTCCCGGCCCTGCACGCGGAACTTGGACATAAAGGACATGTCCATGAGGATCACGCCGTTGCGCACCGCCTCGTGCTCCCCCTTCCAGAGGTGCCACCAGTCCGGGCGGTCCCAGCCGAGCCGCGACGCCAGTTGCTTGGGGTCCACGCCGGGCGGCGCATACCAGTCCGCGCCCTCCCAGCCGCTCACGTCCTTGAAGCAGGCGCCGCGGGCGGCGAGCCGGTCATGGAGGGTGGAGCGCTTGGCATCCCGCGCGGTGGTCATGGCGCGGAAGGGGTAGTGGCACTGGTACACCATGCCCAGCGACTCCACCGTGCGCGTGCGCCGGTACTCCGGGTTGGCCTGGTACTTCTGGAGCCGGTCCACGTTCATCCCGGTGATGTCCACGTCCGCGTGGCCGGTGATGATCCAGTGGGCGAGCACGCGCCCCATGCCGCCGCCGGACAGGATGCCAATGGAGTTGAGTCCGGCGGCCATCCAGTAGCCGCGCAGTTCCGGGGCCTCGCCCACGCAGGGTCGGAGATCCGGCGTGAAGCTCTCCGGTCCGCAGAAGAACTTCTTGATGCCGGCCTCTTGGGAGACCGGTACGCGGGACATGGCGCGCTCCAGGTACGGCGTCATGCGCTCCCAGTCCGGGGGGATCTCCCCGAAGGAGAATTCCTGGGGGATGCCCTCGATCTTCCACGGGGCGCACTTGGGCTCGAACAGGCCGATCATCAGCCCGCCGCCCTCCTCGCGGTAGTAGCCGTGGCAGCCCGGGTCCTCGAGCACGGGCCAGGCGCGGTCAATGCCGGGGACGGGGCCGGTGATGAGGTAGTAGTGCTCGGCGGCCTGCAGCGGGATGGTGACGCCGGACTGCACGGCCAGCTGGCGCGCCCACATCCCGGCGCAGTTGACGACCACCTCGCAGGAGATGTCCCCGTGCGTTGTCTGCACGCCGGTGACGCGGCCGCCGGACTGGGTGACGTTCGTGACGGCTACGCCCTCGAGGATCGTGGCCCCCTTCAGGCGTGCCCCCTTGGCGAGCGCCATGGTGCAATCCACCGGGTCCACGCGGCCGTCCTCCTTCACGTAGAAGCCGGCGAGCACGTCGTCCACCTTGGCAATGGGGAACAGCTGCTTCACCTCCGAGGGGCTGACCTCCTGGACGTCCACGCCGCAGAAGCGGTTGAAGGCGGAGATGCGGCGGTATTCCTCCAGGCGGTCCTTGTCGCTTGCCACCTCGATGAAGCCGCACTGGCGCATGCCGGTGGACTGGCCGGTCTCCAGCTCCAGGCGCTTGTAGAGATCCCGCGTGTATTTGCGCATCTCCGTGGAGGTCTCCGACGAAGAGCCGAAGGTGACCATCAGCCCCGCGGCGTGCCAGGTGGTGCCGCTGGTGACGCGGTCGCGCTCGAGCAGGACCACGTCCTTCCAGCCCATCTCGGCCAGGTGGTACGCGACGGAGCAACCGATGACGCCTCCGCCAATGACGACTGCGCGCGCATGCTTCGGGACGACGGTGTCGGACATGGCGGCGGAACCTAGCGCCATTGCCCCTCATTGTTAGGGGGTACGGCACGGTATTGAGACGTTTTCAGCACAAGGGACCGTTGAATTGATGCCCGGTGCGTGAGAGTGAGCCCGTCGCAACGTCATGCCCGCGCAACCTGAAATCCTCCTCATCGACGACGACCTGGGTGTCCGCGAGGGGCTCAGCGACCTGCTATCCTGCGTGGCGCCCGTGAGAACGGCGGATACCTGGACGCACTGATGCCCAAGCCGTTCAGCGTGGACGAGATGATGGGCGCGGTGGAGCGGCTGTACCGCAAGGGCGCGTGATGTGGGCGCGACGCGCGCGGCCACCTGCCAACTGGGACAGGGCGAGCAGGAGCGCCAGCGCGTCCAGGGGCAGGCCACCCGAGGCAACACATCCCGCGGCGGGCACGGGAGGGGGGAGGCCGGCGTCGGGCGCTGGCATCCCGGCGTCCTCGGGCGGTGCGACGTCCTCGACGGGGACGCCCGCGTCTGGAATGCCCACGCCTGGGACGCCCGCGTCCTGGCCTTCGAGTGAGACCGTCGTGCCGCCGTCTGCCCACACGGTCAGCGTCCCGTGCTCGAACAGGTTGTAGTGCCCGGCCCCATCCGCCGTGGGCGCGGTGTTGGACGTGGGCATGCCGAGCGGGGAGTGACAGCCGCCCAGCTGCGCGTACGCCGCTTCAACGGCGCCCTCCGTGAGGAAGGGCGTGGTGCACTGGCCCAGGCCCGCCGCGGCGCGGACCTCGTCCAGGTACCAGGTGTGGACGGGCCTGCCCCCGAAGTCCGCGTAGTCCACGCCGCTGCCGCTGGACGCGCTGTGCGGGCGGGTGTTGACGAGCGTGACGTGGAGGCATGCCCCGTTTGTGCAGCCCGAGCCGCTGGCGTCGTAGCGGAGGAACCCGCCCTTGCTCGCCCAGGTGTTCCCGAGCGACTGCATGGTGCCGTGGTTCCAGGCGACCTGGCCCGTGGCGGGGTTCCACGCGGTGGCGTGGTAGACGTTGCGCAGGCGCTGAAGGGCGGGAGCCGTGACGTACTTCTGTCCACCTTCCAGGTTGAAATAGACAAGGCGACCTGCGAGCGCGCCGCTGGGATCCGCTCCGTTCGCCAGTTGCTGCAGGAACTCCCCGGCAACGAAGGAGCCGCTCGAGTGGGCCGCGACCAGGATGAAGCCGGTGTCCGCGGTGACGGATTGCTGGAGGTAGGCGCCTATCTTGCTGTTGCCGATCTCCAGTGCGTTGTAGCCGGAGTCGGCCGGTCCCTGGACCGCGAAGAGCGTGCGAACGCCCAGCGCACGGAGCCTTGTCGCATACAACTCCGAGACCCATGCCTGCGTCTCGGCGAGCGAGATGCCGTACCCGCCGTAACCGATGAAGACATTGGCCCCCAGCGGGTTGTCCGCTTCCCAGCGGGACACGCCGAAGCCCACGGCCGGGCCCGTTTCCCACGGGGCCACTTCGCTGCGCAGGAAGGCCGCGGGGGGCTGCGCCTCCGGACCACAGGCCCCCGCGAGGCACGCGAACAGGGCGAGCGGCGGAAGCGAGCGGTGTGGAATCCGGGGCCCGGGGGCTGGGATTTTCATGGGGTGCCCTTTACGGTGCTGCGGGAAGCAGGATGGTTGCCGGGAGAGGATGAATGCAAGGAGTGGGGCCGTTGGACTTTGGTCAAGGGACGCGTTCTGCCGAGGCGCTGGGCCGTCCGTCGCGTGCCGCAGCCACCGCGGCGTTGGAGGCGCACCTGGAGGTGTTGAAGGGCGAGCCGCTGCGCCTGTCCTTGTCCAACGC
>VGRA01000193.1 GCA_016875515.1 Deltaproteobacteria bacterium
ACCAGCGCGAGCCGCTCCTGCCCGAGCCCCCTGTAGAAGAGCGCATCCGGCCCCTCGCCCTCGTAGGCGATGGCCTCTCCTGCCGTGGCGAGCATGCCGGCCGCATCCCCGCGCTGCAGCTGCAGCAGGCACCGGGCAGAGGCCAGCCGCGCCGCGGACCGGAGCGGATCCGGGGCAGCGGCGCGCACCAGCCCCCAGCCCTCCTCGGCCACGGCCCACGCCCGCTCCGGCTCGCCCCCCCGCAGGTACTCGTGCGCGAGATAGCCGTGGACGGTGAAGTCCCCCGGCTCCTCCAGCAGGCGCTTCTCCAGCAGCCGCACGTTGCGGGCCTGCTTGTCTTTGGACGCTCGCACGGCCGGCACCGCGCCGTAGTGCACCACCGCGCAGCCGGTGTCCCACATGGCCCCGCCATGGCGGGACAGCCAGCCGCGGACGCTCTCGTGCACCACCCCCTGGAAGGCCAGGTCCGGCGTGCGGCGGAACAGCCTCGGCACCAGCAGCGGGTTGCCCAGCCGGGCTGCCCCGGAGAGGACCGCCTCGGCGGCAGCCCCGGTCTCGGCGGCGTTGTGGATGGCCACCATCCCGCACGGCCCCGGCGCCCCCCCGAGCCTTCCGCGCAGCCGCGCCGCGTCCCCGGGGGCCAGCCGCTCGTCGGCGTCCAGCGCCAGCACCCACTGGCCGGTCGCCACCGCGAGGCCCGCGTTGCGGGCGGCGGCAAAGTCGTCGCACCACGGGAAGTGGACCACGCGGGCGCCTGCGCCCTCCGCACAGGCCACCGTGCCGTCCCGGCTGCCGGTGTCCACGACGACGAGCTCGTCACACAGCCCCTGGACGGACTCGAGGCAGCCGGCGAGCCAGGACTCCTCGTCCCGGACGATCATGCACAGCGAGACGAGCAGAGGGGCGGACATGGCAGGCCGGGACGGTACCCGCGTTCCAGCGGGCGCGCCCCTTTGCCGCTACGGGGACTCGGCCCCCGGCCCGCCGAGCTGCGGGGCCCGGGCCACGGTGGCCTTCACGCTGCCCTGGAACGGGTGGCGCTCCTCGCGGGCGCCGCCGCGCAGCACCAGCCCCCCGCGCGCGGACAGCTGCATCCGCTGGGGTTCCGCGGAGGCGGGCAGCTTCGGGAAATGGAGCGGCAGCTCCAGCGTCACCGGCACCTCTCCGGAGGCAGGCAGCGCCACGTCCACCTGCTCCACGCCGGCGGCGAAGTACCGGTTGTCCAGCCACAGCTCCCAGTCCACGGACTGGGCCTGCACCGGCTCGCCCACACCATTCGCCGCGAGCCCCAGCTTCAGCTGGCCGCGGCCGGGCTCGTCGAAGCGGACCTCAAGGGTCTCCAGCAGCACCTCGCCCGGCGCCACCGGCTGCACCGCCAGAACAGGGCCGCGGCATCCGGTCATGCCCAGGGCTGCCAGCAGGAGTGCGGTGCGGAGCGGGCTCATGGGGTGCGGTGCCACACATGGGCGAGGTCCGCGAAGGCGCGCAGGTCCTCGAGGTCCATCGCCACCGTCTCGGCCAGCTGCGTCACGTCCACGGCGATGTAGTCGTGGACGAGCAGGTTGCGCAGCCCCGCAGCCATCGCCAGGCGCTTGGCGAGCGGCAACGGGATGAGCCCGTTGCCACCCAGCGTGAGGAAGGCATCCCTGGAGTATTCGGGGGGCGTCCAGCCGCGGACGGCGACCTCGTGGGTGGCCAGGTCGATGCACGCCTCGATGGCCACCTGCATCCAGCGCTCGACCGCCGCGCGCAGCGTGCGGTCTGCCAGAAGCCGGTCCCCATCCGAGCACTCGGGACGGGACAACTCCGCGAGGGACTCCCGGAGGGACAGGAACCTTCGCGAGACGTCCCTACGCACCACCGTCTCCCCGGGAGGGCCGCCCGAAGGCCGCCTCGTGGAACAGCGCTCGGTAGGGCGCGTCGTCCTGGTACCTGCGGATGGCGCGGACCATCCAGTCGATCCGCTCGTCCCGGTCCCGCTCCAGCGCGAGCGCGCCATGCTTGAGGGCATTGAACCCGACGATGCTCGCCGCGCGGTCCAGGTCCACCACGTCCGCCCCCTCGCCCAGTGCCCCGAGTTCGTCGGTCAGCCGCTGCAGCACCTCCCGGCGTGCCAACTCCCGCTCCCGGGACGACAGCGTCCGGCCGTAGACCACGCCCACGTCCAGGTCGCTGTCTGCCCGGGGCTGGCCGTGGATGCGCGAGCCGAACGCCCACCCGAGCCGCACCCCCTCCACCGCGCCCAGCGCGCGCGCAACCGCCTCCACGAGCTTCCGCTGGGTCTCCTTCAAGCTGGACACGCTGCCCAAGGTAGCGAGCGGCCGCGGTGGAGGCAAAGGGCCGCGTCCGGGCTCAGAGCCCGAGCGCCCGCTTGGCCCGCGCGTAGTACGCCGCCCGGTCCGCCAGGTTGCGCATCCCCGGGTTGATGGGCCGGGTGGCCCCGCGCAGGTCCATCCGGTCCGCCGCGGCGTTGATGCCGTGCTCCTTCCAGAACCACGCCGCCGTGCGGAAGCCCACCTGCGGGCTGACCACCTGCTTCGGGTTGTTCACCAGGTCCAGCCCCAGGTCCCGCCCCGCACTCGCGTAGTTGGCCCGGCCCGTCAGCTGGATGGGGCCGCGCCCCTTGAAGCGCACGCCGTCACCGCGCTGGGTGTTGCCGAGATCCCGCCGCCCCTCGTACGCGCGCCCCGAGGCCAGCTCCTCCATCCACTTCAGCCCGCCGCTCTCGTGCCCCACCTGGGCGAGGAACATGGCCTGCCGCCGCGGCGTGGTGATGCCCGCCTCCTTCATGGCGGCGTTCAGGTGCGGGAGGACCGCGTTGGCCCGGGCATCCGTCAGCCCCGGCATGATGGCCTTGAGCTGAGAGGCGGTGACTCCCCCCTGGGCGTCCCGGTGCCCGTCCCCCACCGGCCCGGCCCCCCCGGTGCGGGCGGACGCCAGCTCGAAGCCGTCCTGCATCTGCGTGGGCACGAAGGGGCGGACCGCTCCGCTCACCCCCTGCGCACCGCCGCCATGCAGCGCCGGCGGGGCCCCTCCGCCCAGCCCTGCCCGGTGGGCATGGCCGGCGTCCAGCCCGGACACCGCGTGGCGCGCGTGTCCGGGGCCGGGGTTGAAGCCGAATTTCACATGCGCGTTCAGCCGCATGTGCGCTCCGTGGGTGGTGGACATGGTGACTCCCTCTCGATGGTGGCCCTGCTGATCGGGTTATCGCGGGTGTCACCCGGAAGTTTCGCCCCCTCCTCAGGGGGCCGCTTCGGCCTCCTGCGCCTTGCGCTCCTTCGCCTCGCGCATGAGCTCCTGCATGGACTTGACGCGCGGGGCCTCGCCGGACGGCGCCGCCTCCGCCGCGGGGGCCTCCGAAGGTGCCGGCTCGCCCCCCGCCTCCGCGGCCTTCTTCTGCTTGGCCGCCTTCATCAGCTCCTCGAGGCTCTTCACCTTGCCATCCCCCGCGGCCGGCCCTGCCTCCGCGGGGGCAGGCGCGGCCACCCCGGGGGCGCCGGGCGTCCCGGGCTGCGGGGGCACCGCGGGCGCGGGCGCCTCGGCGGGCTTCGCCTTGAGGGCCTGCACAAGCGACAGCGTGAGGGGCGGCCACCACGTGATGATGGCGAGGCTCACGAGCATGATGCCCAGCGTGGGCAGGACGGACCGGATGACGAAGCCCAGCCCCTTCTTGAACAGCGAGCTGGAGACGAAGAGGTTCAGCCCCACCGGCGGCGTCAGGTACCCAATCTCCAGGTTGACGATGAAGATGATGCCCATGTGGACCGGGTCAATCCCCACCGCGTCCGCCATGGGGGCCAGCATGGGGGCGATGATGAGGATGGCGCTCATGATGTCCATGAAGCACCCCACCACCAGCAGCAGCCCGTTCACCACCAGCAGGAACTCGTGCTTGCTCAGGTTCTTCGTCTTCAGCCACTCGACCATCAGGTCCGGCACCTGCTGGTCCACCAGGAAGTAGTTGAGCGCAATGGCCAGGGCGAGGATGACGAGCAGGCTCCCCATCACCGTCATGGAGCCCTCCACCACGGACAGCAGCTTCTTCTTGTCCATCTCCCGGTGGATGAACCACTCCACCGCGAAGGCGTAGACCACCGACACGGCGGAGGCCTCCGTGGCGGTGAAGATGCCGGAGTAGATGCCGCCCAGGATGATGACCGGCAGGAGCAGCGACCAGATGCCCTGCCGCGTAGCCTCCCACAGGCGCTTCCCGCTGAACGGCTCGCGCGGGATGTTGAAGCGGATGCCCTGCGTCACCGAGTACCCGGCCAGCAGCGCGCCAATGAAGAGCCCCGGCCCGATGCCGGCGATGAACAGGTCCGTCGGGTCCACCGGCGTCGAGGCGGACACCATGATGGCGTAGACGATCATCGGGATGGAGGGCGGGATGAGGATGCCCAGGCTCCCCGCCGTGGTGAGCAACCCGATGGAGAACCCCTCCGGGTACTTCGCCTTCACCAGCGCCGGCACCATCAGCGAGCCAATGGCCACCACCGTCACAGGCGAGCTGCCCGAGATGGCGGCGAAGAAGCAGCAACCGGCCACCGCCGCCACCGCGAGGCCACCGGGAATCCACCCGAACGCCGCCTTCATGAATTCAATGAGCCGCCGGGACAGGCTGCCCTGCGTCATCAGCTCGCCTGCCACCACGAAGAACGGGATGGCGAGCAGCACCTCCTTGCCCGCCAGCTCCAGCAGCTTGCGCACCACCACCGTCTGCTCGGACAGGGTGGCCAGACCGGACACCTGCGCGAGCAGCAGCATCCCCACCCCGCCCATCAGGATGAAGAGCGGCTGGCCCAGCAGCAGCGCCGCGGTGATGGTCCCCGTCACCAGGAAGGCCGTCTTGCCGGTCAGGAAGAACAACCCCGCCAGCAGCCCCTGCCACACCACCAGCGCCACCCGCCGGGTGTGGAAGGCGTAGGCGGCCGTGCCCGCTGCAAGGAGGTACAACCCCAGGTTGAAGCTCACGACAGCTGCTCCTTCTCCAGGGCTTCCAGGTCAATGCCGTGCGCGTCCACGCCCCCGGTGGGCGGGCCGTGCAGGAAGTCCCGCACCCCGAGCCCCAGGAACCGCAGCGCCATCACGCTGAACGTCACCGGCACGGACAGGGTGCCAATCCACAGCGGGATGGGCAGCGCGTCGTACACCCCCACGCCGTCCCCGCTGGACCAGTCCGTATACTGCTCGTGCCACTGCATCACGCCCAGGACCGCGAGCAGCCCGCAGAAGCCGAAGCTCACCCCCGCGGACAGCAGGATGAGGGGACGCTCCTGCGCCTTCGGCCACTTCTTGCGCACCAGGTCCATGACGATGTGGCGCCGCTCGCGCGTGGCCAGTGAGGCCCCCAGCATCCCGCTCCACAGCATGAACCCCAGCGCGAACTTCTGCGCCCCGGGGATGCTGGAAGGGAACTGCCAGAGCAGCCCCTTGATGAAGGCGGCCACGCCCACCCAGGTGAGCGCGCCGTAGAGGACGGAGGGGCCCCACCCGGGCGCGGGCTGGCCCGCCTTCTCCGCGGCCATGGCGCGGCGGCCGTGGGCGGCGAGCACCAGGAAGCCGAGGGAGAACAGGCCGAACACCGCCGGCCCCAGCGTGCCGGTCACGAAGGCCCGCTGCGCCTCCGTGGGGGCGGTGTAGAGGAGCGCGAGCAGCAGCTCCTCCGTCTTCCCCACCGGCCGGCTGAAGGTGCGCTGGAGGACGTCCAGCGTCACCAGGATGGTCATCATGGAGACGCATAGCAGGAGCAGCACGCGC
>VGRA01000194.1 GCA_016875515.1 Deltaproteobacteria bacterium
TGATGCGCGGCACCGTGCCGGACACCGTCCCGTACGCGGAGGGGCTCATCCGGCTGCGCGCAGACCTGCTGGGTGGACAGAAGACCGGGGCCTTCCTGGACCAGCGGGAGAACCACGTGGTGGCAGGGCAGTACGCCTCCGGCGAGGCGCTGGACTGCTTCAGCTACGTGGGCGGCTTCGCGCTGCAACTGGCCACCCGCTCCACCCGCGTCACCGCGGTCGAGATCTCGGAGGCCGCCGCCGCACTCATCCGCCAGAACGCGGAGGCCAACCGGCTCAGCAACGTGGAGGTCGTCGTGGCCAACGCGTTCGACTTCCTGAAGGACGCGGTGGACGAGGGGCGGAAGTTCGACACCATCGTCTTGGACCCGCCCTCCTTCGCGAAGAACAAGGACGCCGTGGAGGGGGCGCTGCGCGGCTACAAGGAGATCAACCTCCGGGCCATGCAGTTGCTGCGCCCCGGCGGCATCCTCATCAGCGCCAGCTGCACCTACCACGTGGACGCCGCGCGCTTCGAGGCCATGCTCGAGTCTGCCGCCAACGATGCCCGCCGCCGCGTGCAGTTGGTGGATGCGCGCGGGGCCGGCAAGGATCACCCCGTGCTGATGGGGCTTCGCGAGACGCGCTACCTCAAGTGCTACGTGCTGCGCGTGCTGTAGGTGAAAGACTGACGCCTGTGTCACCTCGGGGCGACGGCGGGTTCCGATCCACCGCCCTCGCGATCTAGGTTCCGCCCTCTTTGGAGGTGCCCGTGAACAAGGCCGTCTGCGGACTGATGACCGTGCTGCTGTCCGGCTGCGTGCATGCCACGTGGCTGGGCGCTACCGGTACCGGCGGCGGCAGCGCGCTGGAGCCGCGGCCGGCGGACGTCCCGATGGAGCTGTACGAGGTGCGCGCCTCCGCGGTCTTCCCGGAGAAGCTCTTCGAGCCCCCGCTCGTGGCCGCCCCGGCCCCGCGGGTCCGCCCGGCCCCCGCGGTGGTGGAGGCCGAGGACGAGGACCTGGACGGTGAGTCGGCCGCCGCCCCCGCCGGCATGGCCGAGGCCGAGGAGGACGGAGAGACCGAGGGCTCCGAGGATCCCTCCGCTCCCCGCTACACCGCGGAGCTGGACGACGAGGCGCTCGCCCTGAAGTTCAAGCAGGACCCGTCCTCCCTGGGCTCTCTCTCCCTGGGGCTGGTGGGCCAGGGGCGGCTGATGAACGCGGCGCGCTTCCCCGCGGGCACCAAC
Organism: Deltaproteobacteria bacterium; assembly: GCA_016875515.1. Lineage (GTDB taxonomy): Bacteria > Myxococcota > Myxococcia > Myxococcales > Myxococcaceae > VGRA01. The sequence goes on from VGRA01000194.1 coordinate 1,229, forward strand.
TGGACCCTCACCACCCCGCATGCGGCGTACGCCACGCAGGAGACCATTGGCTACATCATCACCGCGGTGACGGAGGTGACCCGCCAGTTCCCCGGCGCCACGCCGCTGCGGATCAACGGCCTGAGCTCCCGGGACGGCGGCCGGCTGCGGCCCCACAAGAGCCACCAGAACGGCCGGGACGTGGACCTCGGCTTCTACTACCCGGGCGAGACGGTGCGCGTCCGCGCGCGCGAGCGCGTCATTGATCCGGCCAAGAACTGGGCCCTGGTGAAGGCGCTGGTCACGCTCACGGACGTGCAGATGATCCTCGTGGACAAGCGGATCCAGAGGGTCCTCTACGAGTTCGCCGGGGAGCAGGGCGAGGACCCGGCGTGGCTCGACTCGGTGTTCAAGGGGCCGCACGCCATTGTCAAGCACGCGCGCCGCCACCGGGATCACTTCCACGTCCGCTTCTTCAATCCCCGCGCGCAGGAATTGGGCCGGCGCGTGGCGCCGCTGCTCGGCAGCCACGTCCAGCACGGCCCGCCCCGCCGCCACAAGGTGCGCCGCGGTGAGACGCTCTCCGCCATTGCAAGGAAGTACAACACCTCGGCCGAGCACCTGGTGAACCTCAACCGGCTCCGCTCGCAGAAGGTGGGGTCGGGCCAGATGTTGCGCGTACCGGGCAAGTCCCGCGTGGTGCGGCTGCCGGTGCCGCCGCCCGTGGTGGTGCCGCCCCGTCGCCTGCCGCCCGAGATGCGCCGCGGCCCCGAGGTGGCCTCGCTGTCCGGGGTGCGCTGAAGCCCGGCACGGCTGGCCATGGCCTCACCGCTCCCGTGGAGCCGCACCGAGCGCCGCGCGGTCCTCAACGAGGTCCGCGCGGTGTACCGGAAGGCGGACGCGGCGTGGGCGCCGTTCTCCTGTCCCGCGTCCGGGGACTGCTGCCAGCTACAGCGCACCGGGCGCCAACCGTGGCTGTACGCGGGCGAGTGGGCGGTGCTGGTGGAATCCCTTCACGGCCGTCCCCTGCCTCCGCCGCGCGAAGGCGGCGGCTGCCCCTTCCTCGATGCTTCCGGCGTTCGCTGTGGGGCCTACGCGGACCGCCCCTTCGGCTGCCGGACCTTCTTCTGCGAGCGGGTGCGCGGGCCCGGCCTGCAGCCGGCCGAGGTGGCAGATGCGCTGCTGCGGCGGCTGGACGCGGTGCACCGCTTCCTGGACGCTGACGGTGCACCGCGCCCGCTGAAGGACTGGCACCGGGACGCGGCCGGGAGCTGAGATGTTCCCCTCGCTGTCGCTCTCCCGAACCCTCTACCTCCGGGCCCTCGGCGCGGTGGGGGCGTGCGCCTTCGTGTCACTCGCGGTGCAGGTGCGCGCGCTGGTGGGGAGCCACGGCATCCTCCCGGCTGCGCGCGCTCTCTCCGGGCCGCTGACGCTCGCTGCCTTCCTGGATCAGCCCTCGCTGCTGTGGTGGAGCTGCACGGACGGGATGTTGCTCGGGCTGTGCGTGGCCGGGGCGCTGGCCTGCGTTGGGGTGGTGGCGGGACTGGCGCCGCGGTGGCTGCTGCTCGGCGCGTGGGCCACCTACCTGTCGCTGTGGCACGCGGGGGGGCCGTTCCTGTCGTTCCAGTGGGACCTGCTGCTGCTGGAGACGCTGCTGCTGTCCGCCTTCTACGCCCCGGCGGGGATCCGGTTGGACCGGGCCGCAGGGCCCGGCTTCTCCGAGCGGACCGCGGGGTGGCTGCTGCGCTGGCTGATGGCCCGACTGATGCTCGGCTCGGGCGTGGTGAAGCTCGTGTCCGGGGACGCGGCCTGGCGGGATCTCTCCGCGCTCTCGTTCCACCTCTGGACCCAGCCGCTGCCCGGCCCGCTCGCGCCGCTCGTCCACGCGCTGCCAGGTTGGATGCTCCAGGCCGCCACGGGGGGCATGTTCGTCATCGAGTTGGTCCTCCCGCTGCTCGCGCTCGGGCCGGCGCGGGGGCGCGCCGTTGCCGCCGCCGGCTTCGCGCTGCTGCAGGTGGGGATCCTCGCCACGGGCAACTACGGCTTCTTCAACCTGCTGACGCTCGTGCTGTGCGTGCCCCTGCTGGAGGACGCGCACCTGCGCGGACTTCTCCCGGCGCGCTGGCGCCCGGCGCTGCCATCCGGCCCGGAAGCGGCGAACCCGCCGGCAGCGCCCGGGGAGTCCCGCCCGCGCAGGGTGGCAGTGATGGCCCTCGCCGCCGGCGTGGCCCTGCTGGGCGCCGTGCAGGGCGCCTCGGTGTGCGGCGTGCGGAGGCCGGAGTGGACCCAGCCAGTGCTGCGCGCGCTCGCCCCGTTCGGGAGTCTCAACGGCTACGGCCTGTTCGCCATCATGACGAAGGAGCGCGGGGAGATCCGAATCGAGGGCAGCGGGGACGGGCGCACGTGGCGGGAGTGGCCCCTCCCGTGGAAGCCCGGCAACCCCGCCGAGCGGCCTGCCTTCCTCCCAGGCCACATGCCCCGGCTGGACTGGCAGCTGTGGTTCGCGGCCCTGGGCAACTGCCGGCGCAACAGCTGGCTCGCGGAGTTGCAGCGGGGGCTGCTCCGCGGTGACTCGCCCGTGCGGGCGCTGTTCTCCGCGGATCCCTTCCCGGACCAGCCGCCCCGGTACGTGCGCACCTTGCGGGCTCCCTACGGCTTCTCGGATGCGCCGGGCCGCTGGTGGGAGGTGGGCCCGGCCGCGCCCTACTGCCCCGTCCTCTCCCTGGAGGGGGACACGCTGCGCGCCGTCTCGCTGCCGCCTTGAGGCGCGTGGTTGCAGCGCTGCTGCTGAGCGCGCTCGCCCACGGCGCATGCCTTGGCCTCCTGCGGCAAGCGGCGCCGATCGGCGGGGAGCCAGCCCCGGTCGGGGCCATGCTCGTCACGTGGGTGGAACCGCCGGAGGAGCCTCCCCTCCCGGAGCCGCCTCCAGCTCCCGCTGTCCCTCCCCATCCCCGCGCGCAGCGCGCCCCGGCGAGCGCCACCAGGGGCGCGCCCCGAACCACGCCGGAGGAGACGCTGCCGACCAGCGCTGAGCCTCGCGGCGAAGAGGTCACTTTCACCGCCCCGGAGGCGGCGGCGCCGCAGCCCTCCCAGCGCGCGGAGGACGCCCCAACCGCACTGCGGCTCGTACCGGCGCTCGAACCGGTTGGAACCGTGGCCGTGGCGCCCGCGCCGGACGCTGGGATTGCGGAACGGTCCGGCGCCCAGGGGTTGGTGGAGTCGTGGGTGAACGAGGCAGTGGGACGCGGCAAGGTGGACCGCGGGCTCATCCACCCCTACTTCGGAGAGCTGGGCAAGGCGCTGGTGGCCCGTTGGACGCCCGAGCGCACGGTGAGCGAGAAAGGGCTCCCCGGCTTCGCGCAGCAGTTCTCGCGGAACCTGCAGGCGTTCACGGGACTCTACCTCCAACAGGCCGAGGCCTACGGCAAGGGCGGCTCGCCGTGGGGACGCGAGCAGCAACTGGACCCGGACACCGTCCCGCTGATGGGCAACGGGGACCTGCAGGAGCTCGCGCTGCAGCGGCGGCTCCGAAACAAGCTGCGGGAGAAGTCCCGCGAGTCCCGCCGCGCGCGCGTCCGCGTCGTACAGGACCGGCAGGGGAAGCTGCTCTCGGTGGAGCTGCTGCGCCGCTCCCCCAGCCGGGACCTGGACGCGTCCGCGCTGGAGGACGTCCGCGCCGCCGCGAGCGCGCTCCCCGTCCCGCCGCCCGAGGCGCTCGGGGACCGGCAGGCGCTGGTGAGCCTGTGGGACTTCGAGCTGGTCGTGTCCATCTCGCCGCCCGTGCCCACCGTCTCCTTCGAGTTCGACCTGGCGCTCCGCCACGTCGACGCGCGGCTGCCGCTGGACCGGCGCATCTACAAGCGCGTGCGGCTGGTGGCGGTGGAGTGACGGCCGGGGCGGATCACACGAACCGGTGCGCCGGGAACAGCAGCACGTCCTCTATGGAATCCGCCCCCAGCATCAGCATCAGCACCCGGTCCAGCCCCACGGCGATTCCCCCGGACGGCGGCATGCGCGGGAGCGCGGCCAGGAACGCCTCGTCCAGCGGGTAGACGGGCCGGCCATGCTCCGCCCGCCACCGCTGCTCCTCCAGCAGGCGGCGCCGCTGCTCGGCCGCGTCCGTCAGCTCGGAGAAGCCGTTGGCCAGCTCGCGCCCGCGCGCGTACAGCTCCACGCGCTCGGCCACCGAGGGGTCCTCCGGCTTCAGCCGGGAGAGCGCCGCCATGCTGGCCGGGTAGTCCACCAGGAAGGTGGGGCGCTCCAGCCCCAGCCGGTGCTCCACGCGCTGCAGGAAGAGGTGGAAGAAGACGTCGTCGAACGCGGTGGCCTGCCCCACCCGAACCCCGACCGCCTCCGCGGCGCGCCGCAGCGACAGGCCGTCCGCGTGCTGCTGGAGATCGATGCCGGTCTCGCGCAGCAGTGCGTCCCGCACCGTCAGCCGCTCCCACGGCGTGCGGGCAAAGAAGCCGTCGCCTCCCACCGCCGCGTCCGCGCGAGCGAGCACCGCCTCGGTGTCCGCCATGATCTCCCGGTAGTCCGCGTGGGG
>VGRA01000195.1 GCA_016875515.1 Deltaproteobacteria bacterium
GTGTCCCGCGGCCAGTTCGACTTCACGCACGCGGCGCGCTTCGCCCGGAGCCTGGTGCAGGTGGCGCTTTCCAGCTCGCTGCAGCCGGGCACGCTGCTCAACGTGAACATCCCGGGGGGCGTGGAGCCGCGCGGCTATGCGGTGACCTACCTGGGAAAGCACAGCTACGGGAACGACGTCATCGAGAAGGACGATCCGCGCGGGCGGAAGTACTACTGGATCGGCGGCACGTCGTTCAGCCACGAGGACATCCCGGGGAGCGACTGCAACGCGGTGTTCCGGGACCGCTGCGTGTCCGTCACGCCGCTGCACCTGGACCTCACCGACCGGCGCATGCACGACGAGGTGAAGGGTTGGACGCTCGACGGGTTCGCGCGCGAGCCCTGACGCTGGCGGCAGCGCTGTCACTGGGGGCCGCCGGCTGCGTGCCGCGCATGCCGCCCGCCGGCGCGTCGCTGTTGGGACCGCCGCACCCGGAGCCGGACCTGGTGATGGTGCAGCACCGGGTAGGGCCCGGGGAGACCTTGTACAGGATTGCGCGCACCTACGGGCTGCCGGCGGATGCCCTGGCCGCGGCCAACGACCTGGCGGACCCCGGAGCGCTGCAGGCGGGGCAGCTGCTGGTCATCCCCGGGGCGAGCGCGGTGAAAAAGGTGGTGCCGCCGGGGGCGCAGGAGGCCCGGGAGGCGGCCCGGCTGGAGGCGCTCGCGCGCGCCGCCGCTGCCGCAGGGCGGGCGCCGGGGAAGGGCGGCGGCGCACCGGACTCAGACTCCCCGGGCGGAGCCGTCACGCCGGCCGCCGCAGCCGCGGCGAAGCCCCCGCCTCCTCCCCCGGTCAGCAAGGTGAAGGTCTCTGATCCGAAGCGGGTGGGGCCGCTGGGCTGGCCGGTCCGCGGGGTGCTGTACGCGCGGTTCGGCCGCAAGGGGAGCGAGCCGCACGACGGGATTGACTTGGCGGCCCCCGCGGGGACGCCGGTGCGGACGGCCGCGCCCGGGACGGTGCTCTACGCCGGCGCGCAGGCGGGCTACGGCTACATCGTGCTGGTGGAGCACGCGGGGGGCCTCGTGACGCTGTACGCCCACAACCGGGATCTTCGGGTGCGGGAGGGCCAGGAGGTCCGGGAGGGGCAGGTGGTGGCCACCGTGGGGGAGACGGGCAAGACGTCCGGGCCCCACCTGCACTTCGAGGTGCGCAAGGAGGGGCTGCCGGTGGACCCCCTGCTGTACCTGGGGCCCGTCCCGCCGCCGGGCGGCTGAGTCTGGCCGGCCTTGCACAGCCGGCACGTCCTCTGGTAGGTGCGCCGCCCAAGCCGGCACCCCGCAAAGGACGGGACGGGCGGGGAAGCCCACCGCGCGGCGCGCTGTTACCTCTTGAACCGAAACGCCATGGCCCCCTCAAACTTCAACGTCGACCTCGTCCGCAACATCGGCATCTCCGCCCACATCGACTCGGGCAAGACCACGCTCTCCGAGCGCATCCTCTTCTACACGGGGAAGATCCACGCCATCCACGAGGTGCGCGGCAAGGATGGCGTCGGTGCGGTCATGGACTCCATGGACCTGGAGCGCGAGAAGGGCATCACCATCCAGTCCGCGGCCACATACGCCAAGTGGAAGGACTGGCACATCAACCTGATCGACACCCCGGGACACGTGGACTTCACCATCGAGGTGGAGCGCGCGCTGCGCGTGCTGGACGGCGCCATTCTGGTGCTCTGCTCGGTGTCCGGCGTGCAGTCCCAGTCCATCACGGTGGACCGCCAGATGAAGCGGTACAGCGTCCCGCGGCTCGCGTTCGTCAACAAGATGGACCGCGCCGGCGCCAACTACGAGCGCGTGGCCACGCAGCTGAAGGAGAAGCTCGGCCACCACGCGGTAATGATGCAGGTTCCCATGGGGGCGGAGGACCGCTTTCAGGGGGTCGTTGATCCCATCCTGATGAAGGCCTTCTTCTTCGAGGGCGACAACGGCGAGAACGTCCGCGAGGCGGAGATCCCGGCCGAGTTCCTGGACGAGGCCGAGGCGCGCCGCCAGTCCATCATCGAGGGCGTGGCCGAGGTGGACGAGAAGTTGGCCGAGAAGTTCCTCGCCGACGAGCCGGTGACCGTGGAGGAGGTCCGTGCCGCCGTGCGCCGCGCCACCCTGGCGCTGAAGATGACCCCGGTGTTCTGCGGCTCCGCCTACAAGAACAAGGGCGTGCAGGTGCTGCTGGACGCGGTGGGCATGTACCTGCCCAACCCCAAGGAGGTCACCAACATCGCCCTCGACCAGAAGAACGAGGAGGCGAAGGTCAAGCTCGAGATCTCCCCCGAGAAGCCGTTCGTGGGCCTGGCGTTCAAGCTGCAGGTCACCCCGTTCGGCCAGCTCACCTACATGCGCCTGTACCAGGGCAAGATGAGCAAGGGTGACTTCATCGTGAACATCAGCAGCGGGATGAAGAAGGTGAAGATCCCGCGCATCGTCCGCATGCACTCGGACGACATGCACGACATCACCGAGGCCGAGGCGGGCGACATCGTGGCCCTGTTCGGCGTGGACTGCTCGTCCGGTGACACGTTCACCGGTGGCGAGGTCCAGTACACCATGACGTCCATGCACGTTCCGGACGCGGTGATCTCGCTCGCCGTGGCCCCGAAGGACAAGGGCGCATCCGCCAACTTCTCCAAGGCGCTCAACCGCTTCACCAAGGAGGACCCCACCTTCCGCGTGAGCCGGGACGAGGAGTCTGCCCAGACCATCATCAGCGGCATGGGCGAGCTGCACCTGGAGATCTACATCGAGCGCATGAAGCGCGAGTACAGCTGCGAGGTGGTGGCGGGCAAGCCGCAGGTGGCCTACCGCGAGACCATCACGCAGAAGGGCGAGTTCGCGTACACGCACAAGAAGCAGACGGGCGGCTCCGGCCAGTTCGCTCGCGTGTGCGGCTTCCTCGAGCCGCTGCCTGCGGACGCGGTGGAGCACTACGAGTTCGTGGACGAGATCGTGGGCGGCTCCATCCCCCGCGAGTTCATCCCGGCCTGCGACAAGGGCTTCAAGGAGGCCATCCAGAAGGGCAGCCTGATCGGCTTCCCGGTTGTGGGCGTGCGCTGCGTCATCAACGACGGCGCGTTCCACGCGGTGGACTCCTCCGAGCAGGCGTTCAAGACGGCAGCCATCATGGGCTTCCGCGAGGGCTACGCCTCTGCCAAGCCGGTCATCCTCGAGCCGATCATGAAGGTAGAGGTGGACGCGCCCGAGGAGTTCCAGGGCTCGGTGATGGGTCAGATCAACCAGCGCCGCGGCGTCATCATGAACACGGAGAACCGCGAGGGCCGCGTGGTGGCCACGGCCGAGGTGCCGCTGAACACCATGTTCGGCTACTCCACGGACCTGCGCTCTGCCACCCAGGGCAAGGGCGAGTTCACCATGGAGTTCGCCAAGTACAGCCCGGTGCCCCGCAACGAGCAGGACGCCATGATGGCCGAGTACAAGGCGAAGCAGGCGGCCGAGCGAAAGTAGTCCTCCCCACCGGTTGCACCGCGGCGGGCGCCCAGGGACCTCTCCCCGGGCGCCCGTTGTCGTTCGCGCGGCGAGGCACGCTACAATGTGCCCCCGTCCATGCGCTCCTTCCTCGCCGCCCCGTCCTCCGCCGCACTCCTGCTGATCGCCCTGCCTGCCTGCCGCAAGCCGGCAGATCCGGCCGAGGCCGCGGCGCGCGCCAGCGAGGAGGCAGACGGGCTGTACGTGAAGGCCACGTCCGAGTTCCTCGCGGGAAACCAGGACGAGGCCCTCAAGCTGCTGGACGCGTGCAAGGCGCTTCGGCCGGAGGACCCCCGGCTGCCGGCGGCGTATGGGGAGGTCTACCTGCTCATGCGCAAGCTGAAGGAGGCCAGAGCCAGCTTCGAGGAGGCGGTGCGCCGGGTTCCGCAGCGCGCCACCAACTGGACGCGGCTGGGCACGCTGCAGATGCTGGTCGGGCAGGACGCCGAGGCCACGCAGAGCTTCCACACGGCGCTGGAGCGCGCCCCGGGGGACTTCAACGCCCTGGAGGGGCTGGGCGAGGTGGCGCTCAAGGCGGGGCGGCTGGACGAGGCGGTGAAGCACCTGGTGGCCGCGGCAGACGGCGCCCCGGAGCCCGCCCGCGGCCCCATGCTGCTGCGCGTGGCAGACCTGCTGGCGGAGAAGCAGCGCGCCGCGGAGGCGGCGCTGGTGCTCAAGGAGGCGGTGGGACGGCACGCCACGCTGCCGGCCCAGGTGCACGCAAGGCTGGGTGAGTTGCTCGTGCTGTCCGGGGACGTGGAGGGGGCGCGGGGGGCGTGGGAGAAGGCGGCGGAGCTGGAGCCGTCCTTGGGCAACTGGGAGATCGTGGGCGAGCTGCGGCTGCGGGCCGGGCAGCTGGACGCGGCGGGCGAGGCGTTCCGCAACGCGCTGCTGCCCGGCGAGTCCGCCGTCATCCGCGTGCAGCTGGCGCGGCTGGCGCTGCGGAAGGGGGACCGGGTGGCCGCGGAGCTGGAGCTGGAGGCGGCGCTGAAGGCGGCGAGGGGGGAGGAGGTGCGGGAGTCGCTGGAGCTTGCCGGGCTGCTGGAGGAGATGGACCGCAAGCCGGACGCGCTCAAGCTTCTGGCAGTCATCTCCGCCGAGCCGGACCACGCGAAGGACGCCGCGCTTCAGCTGCGGGTGGCGAAGCTGGCGCGCGAACTTGAGAACAAGGTGGAGACCGAGGCGGCCTGCCGGCGCGCCACGGCGGCCGGTGCCGCGGCGTGCCCCTGATGCAGGCGGGCTACTTCAGCAGCTGCATCTGCCGGTATACCCCCACCACCAGCCCGAGGATCATGGTGGAGCGGAAGTCCGAGCGGTGGACGTAGATGGGCGCCATGCGCGCGTTGGCGGGCTGGAACCGGACGCGGTCTCCCTCCGGGAAGTAGCGCTTGCAGGTGGCCTCGTCCTCGATGAGCGCCACGACGATGTCCCCGGGCTTCGCGGTGGGCACCTTGCGGACGAACAGGTAGTCGCCGTCGTGGATGCCGTCGTCGATCATGGAGTCCCCCTTCACGCGCAGGGCGAACACCTCCTTGCCGTTGCCGCCGAGCAGGAACGAGTCGATCTTGACCGAGTCCTCCGTGTTCTCCTGCGCGAGCAGTGGCAGGCCCGCAGCCACCTTTCCGAGCAGGGGGATCTCCAGCATCCCGTTCTCTCTCTTCGCCCCCAGGCCCAGCACCATTCGCGCCCGCTTGGTGGGCACGAGCGAGCGGCTCTGCTGCTCGCCACGCAGCAGGTAGCCCTTCCGCTCGAGCGCCTTGAGGTGATCATTCACCCCGTTGGTGGAGCGGATGTCCATCTCCTCGCCGATCTCCCGGATGGTGGGCGGGAAGCCGCGCAGCTCCGACTCGCGGGCGATGAAGTTGAGGATCTCCCGCTGGCGCTCCGTCAGCTCTTCCATGCTCGCTCCCTCGCTTGGGGGCCGGCCCGGGTACGGAACAGGCTTCCAGCGTCCGGATGGTGCCTGAACAGGTGTGTAGATGCAAAGAAAACGCGCGCGGCAGGGGGCGTTGACGGGCATTGACGCCGGCGGGGCGTGCGCGGGATGGAGGGGGCGTGAGCCACCGCGAGAAGCCCGGCGTCGGACGCGCGCTCCTGCTCGGGGCGGAGCAGGCGCTGTCGCTCGCCCCCGCGACGCTGGGGATGTTCGGCGCGCGGCTGCTGCGCGGCTGGCTGGTGGCTGCCGGGGTGGCGGCGCTGACGCTTGGGATCGCGGGGCCGGGTACCTG
>VGRA01000196.1 GCA_016875515.1 Deltaproteobacteria bacterium
CCCCCGCGCTGGCCGAGGTGGTGGGCCAGAAGGCGCTGCCCCGCACTGAGGCGGTCAAGAAGGTGTGGGCCTACATCAAGAAGAACGGCCTGCAGGACGCGAAGAACAAGCGGAACATCAACGCGGATGACAAGCTCAAGGTCATCTTCGGCGGCAAGAAGACGGTCACCATGTTCGAGCTGACCAAGCTGCTGTCGAACAACCTCAAGTAGTCCCGCCTGCCCGCGCCTCACCCAGGCGCCCGGCAGACAGGTCACGCGAAGGCCCGTTCACCTCACGGTGGCGGGCCTTTCGTCTTTCCTGGGCTTTGACGCGCGGGGGCGCGGTGCCCACCTCCCGCGGCGCATGGCAGACCGGGGCCCGGGCGAGGTGGCAGGGGCAGACGAGGGGCTGCGGCTGCAGCTGCCGGAGGGGCGGCTGAGGCTGGACGCCGGCGGGGCGTTCCGTCACCTGTTCACCGGGAGCTGGTGGGAACCGGAGGCAGCTGGTGACGGCTGGGGGTTGCCCCTGCCAGAGTTACAGGCCGCGTTCCCGGTGGCGCTGGTGGAGCGGGACGCCCGGAGCAACTGATGCACGTGCAGCAGGGGAGTCCCTTTCCGCTGGGCGTCACGCCCACGCGGGGTGGCGTCAACGTGGCGGTCTTCTCGGACCACGCCACGCGCGTGGAGCTGTGCGTGTTCGACCCCGCGCGCCCGGGGCGGGAGCTGTTTCGGGTGGAGCTCCCCGGCCGCACGCACGACGTCTTCCACGGCTTCGTCCCCGGGCTGGGCGAGGGGACGCTGTACGGCCTGCGCGCGCACGGGCCGTGGGCGCCGGAGGAGGGGCTGCGGTTCAACCCGGCCAAGCTGCTGATGGACCCCTACGCGCGCGCGTTCCGGGGGGAGGTGGACGCCTCCGGGCCAGTGTGGGGCGAGCAGCTGGACGCCCAGGGGCTGCCCACCGGCGAGCGGTGCGAGGAGGACAGCGCGGGGCACGTCCCGCGCTGCGTGGTGGTGGACGGCGCCTTCGACTGGGAGGGGGACGCGCACCCGGCGACGCCGTGGGAGCGCACCGTGCTGTACGAGGTGCACGTCAAGGGGTTCACCGCGCAGCACCCGGAGGTGCCGGAGGCCTTGCGCGGGACGTACGCCGGGATGGCCCACCCGGCGGCGGTGGCGCACCTGCGGTCGCTGGGCGTCACCGCGGTGGAGTTGCTCCCGGTGCACGAGGCGTTCGACGAGCCCTTCCTGGCCCGTCGCGGGCTGCGCAATTACTGGGGGTATGCCAGCTGCGGCTTCTTCGCCCCGGAGCAGCGCTACGCCCTCGCGGGGCCGGGCCCCGGGGCGGTGCGCGAGTTCAAGCAGATGGTGAAGGCGCTGCACGCGGCCGGAATCGAGGTCATCCTGGACGTGGTCTACAACCATACCTGCGAGGCCGGGGCGGACGGGTACACGCTCTGCTTCCGGGGCCTCGACAACGGCTCGTACTACCGGCTTCGCCCGGGCAGCCGGGCCGAGTACGAGGACTTCACCGGTACGGGCAACAGCCTCAACTTCAAGCACCCCCGGGTGGTGCAGCTGGTGATGGACAGCCTGCGGGCGTGGGTGACGGAGTTCCACGTGGACGGGTTCCGGTTCGACCTGGCCCCCACGCTGGGGCGGGGGACTGCAGGAACGTTCCAGCCGGGGGCGGACCTGCTGGTGGCGCTGCGGCAAGATCCCGTGCTGCAACGGGTGAAGCTCATTGCGGAGCCGTGGGACGTGGGGCCGGGCGGGTACCAGCTGGGGCGCTTCCCGCCGCCCTTCGCCGAGTGGAACGACCGCTTCCGGGATGGGGTGCGGCGCTTCTGGCGGGGAGACGCGGGGCTCGCCCCGGAGCTGGCGTGGCGGCTGACCGGGAGCTCGGACCAGTTCCACGGCGGGAGGCGCGGGCCGCTGGCCTCCATCAACTTCGTGGCCGCCCATGACGGGATGACGCTGCACGACGTGTGCGCCTACGCCCACAAGCACAACGAGGCGAACGGCGAGCAGAACCGGGACGGGCACGAGCCCAACCACTCGTGGAACGGCGGCGTGGAGGGGGAGACGGCAGACGCGGCGGTGAACGCGGCGCGGGCGCGGGACCGGCGCAACCTGCTCGCCACGCTGCTGCTGTCCCAGGGGGTGCCCATGCTGCTGGGCGGGGACGAGCTGGGGCGGACGCAGGGCGGTAACAACAACGCCTACTGCCAGGGCGACGGGCTGTCGTGGTTCGACTGGGGGCTGGACGCGGACCGGCGGGCGCTGCTGGCCTTTGCGCGGCGGCTCCTGCAGCTGCGGGAGCGCGAGCCGGCGCTGCACTGGGGGCGCTTCCTGGGGGAGCGGGACGCGGCCTGGCTGCAGCCGACGGGGGCGCACCTGTCCCGGGCAGACTGGGAGCGCCCGGACCTCCGGGCCTTTGCGCTGGTGCTGCGGCCGCCCGCGGGAGGCAAGCCTACGCTGGCCCTGCTGTTCAACGCGGGGGAAGGGGCGGAGCGCTTCACGCTGGGAGGGGCGTTGCCGCGCGGGTTCCGGCGCGTGCTGGACACGGCAGACGTGGGCGCGGCGGAGCGGCCGGTGGACGCAGATGGGGAGGAAGTGGCAGGGCGGTCGCTGGTCGTGTTACGGCGCACCCGGTGACGCACTTTGCAGCGGGACCCCTGACGTGGGTGATGTTCAACGCGGTGGTGCTGGTCCTCCTGGGCGTGGACCTGGGGCTGGCCCGGCGCAAGGGCGGCCACGCCCCGGTGACGACGAAGTCGGCGGCCGTTTGGACGGCGGTGTGGGTTGCGCTGTCGCTCGGCTTCGCGGCGGCCATCTGGGTGCTGGGAGAGAACGGGACGTGGCCGTGGGGCGGGAAGCAGCACGCGCTCGAGTTCGTCACCGCCTACCTGGTGGAGTACGCGCTGTCGGTGGACAACCTGTTCGTGTTCCTCATGGTGTTCGCCTTCTACAAGGTGAAGCCGGAGGTGCAGCACACGCTCCTGTTCTGGGGCGTGTTGTCCGCGTTCGTGATGCGGGCGGCGCTCATCCTGGCGGGGAGCGCGTTGGTGCACCGCTTCCACTGGATGATGTACCTGTTCGGTGCGTTCCTCCTCTACACCGCGGCGAAGATGGTGCTGTCCGGCGGGGACGACGAGGAGGTGCACCCGTCCGACAACCGGCTGTTCAAGTTCGCGCGGAGGGTGCTGCCCATGGCGGAGGGGGACCACGGCCACGCCTTCTTCGTCCGCGAGGGCGGGAAGCTGAAGGTCACCCTGCTGCTCCCCATCCTGCTGGTGGTGGAGACGACGGACCTGCTGTTCGCCGTGGACTCCATCCCCGCGGTGGTGGGGCTGTCGGACAACCCCTTCATCATCTACTCCTCCAACATCTGCGCGGTGCTGGGGCTGCGGTCGCTGTTCTTCCTGGTGGCGGCGCTGATGGGCAGGTTCCACTACCTTCAGGTGGGGCTGTCTGCGGTGCTCGCGTTCGTGGGGCTGAAGATGCTGACCTCCTCGTTCGTGCAGGTGCCGGTGGGGCTGTCGCTCGGCATCATCGCCGGCATCCTGGGGGTCTCCATCGGGGTGTCCGTGCTGCGGCCTCCGAAGGAGGAGAAGGCAGACGGGGAGGCACGCTGATGGGGCGCTCGGAGGCGGTCACGCAGGGCATCCGCGTGGAGGTGGAGTCGGACCATTGGCCGGAGCGGAGCCAGCCGCAGTCCGGGCGGTTCGCGTTCGCGTACCGCGTCACCGTCGAGAACGTGGGGACGGAGGCCGCCACGCTGCGGAACCGCCACTGGCTCATCACGGACGCCACGGGGAAGGTGGAGGAGGTCCGCGGGGAGGGCGTGGTGGGGAAGCAGCCGCGGCTGGGGCCGGGGCAGAGGTTCGAGTACGCCTCGTGGGCGCTGCTTCGCACGCCCTACGGCGCCATGTGCGGCAGCTACGAGATGGAGCGCCCGGACGGCAGCACGTTTGACGCCGAGGTGGCGGAGTTCTCCCTCAGCCAGCCGCACGGGCTGAACTGAGTCAGGGCGCGTCCTCCTGCGAGGCCGCGTCCGCAGGCTCCTCGGCCGCCTCGGCGGCCTTCTTCTTCGCCCCTCGGGGGGCGTCCTTCTTGCGGGAGGGCACGGCGGCAGACTCCGCCTCCTCCGCCGGTGCGGGCTCCTCCTCCTCGTTGGCGAGCGTCTCCTGCGCCCCGCCGGGGGCGGTCCGCTTGAGCTCCTCCATGCCGGGGAGGGTGGAGAGGTCCGGCACGAGCGTGATGTCGATGCGGCGGTTGAGGGCGCGCCCTTCCGCGGTGGTGTTGGGCGAGACGGGACGGGTGGCGCCGTAGGAGGCGGCGCTCACGCGGGCGGGCGGCATCCCGGCCCCCAGCATGGCGCGCAGCACGTGGAGGGCGCGGGCGGAGGCGAGCTCCCAGTTGGAGGGGAACTGCTTCGTGCGGATGGGGGTGGCGTCCGTGTGGCCCTCCACCTGGAAGCGGCGCCCGGGCAGCCCCGCGAGCGCGGTGGCCACCGAGGTGATGGCGGCAGTCCCCTCGGGGCTGAGCGCGGCAGAGCCCGGGGAGAAGAGGACGTCCGAGGGCAGCACCACCACCACGCGTCCGTCCACCACGCGCACCTTCAGCTTGCCCGCGGTCATCAGCGCGCGGAGCCGGTCCAGCACCAGCTTGAACTCCCGCACGCGGGACTCGCCCTCGTCCTTTCGGCGCTGCGCCTCCACGAGCGCCGCGGCCAGCTCGTCCACGCTGGCCTTCAGCCGGGCCTTGTCCTTGAGCGCCGAGGCCATCTCCTTGTGGAGCGCGAGCAGCCGCAGTTCCCACTCCTTCACCTTCTCCTGCTCGTTGCGCAGCGAAAGCTTCAGCGCGTCGAACTCCACGTGCGCGCGCCCGGCCCGCTTCTGCTCCGCGGCGAGCGACGCGTTGCGCTCCTCCAGCTCCGACTGGGTGGCGTCCAGCTCCGTGCGGATGGAGTCGTACTGCTTCTGGCTGACGCAGGCCGAGGCGAGTCCGAGCGCGCAGGCGGCGGCGAGGAGGCAGGAGGACATGGCCGGCGGAGTGTACACGCCCGGCGGCGCCTCAAGGGGCTGCGCCCGTGAGCGCGCGCAGGCCCCACGAGGTGGCCAGGCCCAGCCAGGTGCCGAGCGCGTAGCCCATCAGCCCCGCGGTCATCCCGCTGGCGACCAGGTGGCGGTTGGCCAGGGACTTCGCCACCGGTCCCACGAAGGGCGGGCCGAAGATGGTGGCCGTGGAGGTGATGAGGACGGTGTCCGCGTCAATGCGGAACAGCGCCGCGAGCAGCAGGTGCAGGGCGATGGCGCCGAACATGCAGCCGCACACCATGCCGAGCGCGGTGGCGCTCCCTCCCTGGAACGTCCGCGCATCCGCCAGCATGCCAATGGCCGCGCAGAAACACAGCATGAGGTACTCGCCGGTGGCGGTGCTGCCCGGCAGCGTGCGCAGGCGCGGGAGGAGCGAGCCCCCCAGCCCGGCCGCGGTGAGCCCCAGCATCACCGGGGCGGCCTCCAGCTTGCCGAAGGCGAGCCAGGCCAGGCCCGCCGTCACCCCGGCGCTCGCCGCCGCGAAGCCGAGCGCTTGGAGCACGTGCGTCCAGCGCGCAGGCACCTCCGCCGTCGCGGAGCCCTCCGCCTCTGCCTGCGTTCTCTCCGGGGCGGTGAACTTCGGCAGGAAGGTCCAGAGCGCCCGCTGGGCCACGCTCATGAGGAACAGCAGGTAGGCGGCGCCGG
>VGRA01000197.1 GCA_016875515.1 Deltaproteobacteria bacterium
GCCCACTTTTCGAAGAACGTCCGAAAAATGTCGCTGCGGCTCCTACCATGCCGTGCGTCCGGGGTAAACCCCTCCCTCACCTCGCCCCATTCCGGAGAGCCGTTCCATGCCCCTCGTCGCCGCGCTGCAGATGAACTCCGGGGAGGACAAGCCCCGCAACCTGGACGCCGCCGTCCGGCTGGTCCGCGCCGCCCGCGCCCGGGGCGCCGTCCTGGCCGGGCTTCCGGAGAACTTCTCCTGGCTGGGGCCGGAGCCCGAGCGCCCCGCCGCCGCAGAGGCGCTGGACGGCCCCACCCTCTCCCGCATGGCAGCGCTTGCCCGGGAGGAGGGCGTGGCGCTGCTGGCCGGGTCCATCCTGGAGACCGGTGCCCCCGGCGGCCGGCTCTACAACACCTCCGTCCTGTTCGCACCGGACGGTGCCCGGCTTTCCGTCTACCGGAAGATCCACCTGTTCGACGTGGAGGTGGGGGACGGGGTGCGTTACCGGGAGTCGGACGCGGTGGCCGCCGGCGAGTCGCTCGCCTGCGCGGACACCCCGGCCGGCCGGCTGGGGCTCTCCATCTGCTACGACCTGCGCTTCCCGGAGCTCTACCGGGCGCTCGCGGACCAGGGGGCCACCCTGCTGGCCGTCCCCGCGGCGTTCACCTTGATGACCGGCAAGGATCACTGGGAGGTGCTGCTGCGGGCCCGCGCCATCGAGAACCAGGCGTGGGTGATGGCCCCCGCCCAGCACGGCCGCCACGGGGAGAAGCGGCAGACCTACGGCCACGCGCTCGTGGCGGACCCGTGGGGACTGGTGGTGGCCCGCGCGTCAGACGGGGAAGGGATGGCCCTGGCGGACGCGGACCCGGCCATCACCGCGCGCATCCGGCGGGATCTCCCCGCGCTGCAGCACAGGCGGCTGCGCTGAGCGCGCCGCGACATTAGGCTGCTCTGCCTTCCGCGCCCCCGCACACAGGAGCCGTAGACCGCACCATGGGACTCTGGGACCACGTCAAGCCAAGCACCCGCCCCTCCACGCCCGTCGCCATCCACCGCGCCTCGGACGGCAGCGGGCTGAAGTTCACGTGGGACGACGGGCAGGAGACCACCGCCAGCGCCCGCGTGCTGCGGCAGACCTGCCCCTGTGCCGGCTGCGTGGACGAGTGGACCCGCCAACGCACGTTCGACCCGGAAACCGTCCCCCAGGACATCCGCATCACGGACGTGGTGACGGTGGGCAACTACGCGCTCACCCCCACGTTCTCGGACGGCCACCAGAGCGGCATCTTCCGGTGGGAGACGCTGCGCGCGGCGAGCACGCCCGCACCCCGCGCCTGAGGCGCCCTACTTGATGACGCGCAGGTGGCCGCGGGATGGAGGCGAGCGCGGCTTGTCCTCCGCCTCAGGCCGCCCGTCCGGCTGCGCCTCCGGCTCGCCCGTCACCTCGCGCAGCTGCGGGCGCGCCGGGGCGGCAGGCACCGCCCCCGGCACCTCCTCCGCCGGCACCTTCTCCGTGGCGTCCTGGAGCAGTTCCGGCGGGAGCGAGTCCGGGTACACCCAGAACTCGTTGGTGACGTAGCTGGTGATGCCGAACAGCGCGCTCCACGGGATGGCCACGGTGAAGCGGCTCCCGGCAAAGGACAGCGTGGAGCGCACGCCCCAGTCCCCCACGGAGAGGTCCGGCGGATCAAACCGGTAGCTGAGGTTGAGCCTCAGGTGGTGCTCGGCGCGCAGGTGGGCTGGCACCAGCACGCCCGGGGCGCGCGCGTCCAGGTGGACCATCACCATGCCGCGGTCCAGAGCGGACAGCAGGCGGTCCTTCTTCTCCAGCGGCGGGTTCTCCATGGGCCTGTTCCTTCCCTACTTGCGGCGGACCACTCGGTCCAGCTCGCGCCGGGTGTCCCGTTCCTTGATGTCCTGCCGCCGGTCCCCGTGCGTCTTGCCCTTGCAGAGCCCCAGCTCCACCTTGGCCCGCCCGTCCTTGAAGTACAGGCTCAGCGGGATGATGGAGTAGCCCCGCTCGGTCACCTGCGAGATCCAGCGGTCCAGCTCCGCGCGGTGCATCAGCAGCTTCCGCTTCCGCAGAGGCTCGTGCCCGTACACCGTGGAGGGCTTGTACGGGCCAATGTGGGCGTGCAGCAGGTACAGCTCGCCCCCCTGCGGCAGCGCGTACGCATCGTTGAGGTTGGCCGTGCCCTCCCGCAGCGACTTCACCTCGGAGCCCAGCAGCTGCAGGCCCGCCTCCAGCGTGGCCTCCACGCTGTAGTCGAAGCGCGCGCGCCGGTTCTGCGCCACCAGCTTCACGCCGCCCTTCCCCTTCTCCTCGCCGCTCTTGCCGCTCGCCATGGGTGTGCCCGGGAGTCTCAACCCTGCAGAGCCGCGTTGTCGATGAGGCGCGTGCGGCCGAGGAAGCCCGCCACCAGCAGCCGCGCCTGCTGCCCCGCCGCCACCTGCGAGAGGGGGCGGAGCGTGGCGCCGTCTGCCACCTCTACGTAGTCCTCCCGGATGTCTGCCGCCCGCAGCTGCTCCCGGACCGCACCGCACAGCGCGGTTGCATCCCGCGTCCCGCCGGCGAGCAGGCGCTCGGCCTCCCCCAGTCCGCGGTTGATGGCGAGCGCCCGCTGCCGCTCCTCCGCGGAGAGGTAGGCGTTGCGCGAGCTCATGGCCAGGCCGTCTGCCTCCCGCACCGTGGGGCACCCCACCACCTCGATGCCGAAGAGGAGATCCCGGTTGAGCGCGCGGATGACCTGCAGCTGCTGCCAGTCCTTCTCCCCGAACAGCGCCACGTCCGGCCGTACCAGCGCGAACAGCTTGGCCACCACGGTGGCCACGCCCCGGAAGTGGCCGGGGCGCCGCTCGCCGCACAGCCCCTGGCTCACCTCCGTCACCTCCACCCAGCTCTGCGCACCGGGCGGGTACAGCTCCCCGGGCTCCGGCAGGAACAGCGCATCCACCCCGGCCGCCTCGCACGCGGCGGTGTCCCGGACGAGATCCCGCGGATAGCGGGAGAGATCCTCGCTGGGGCCGAACTGCGTAGGGTTGACGAAGACGCTCACCACGCAGGTGGCGGCCCGCCGCTTCCCCTCGCGCATGAGGGACACGTGCCCCTCGTGCAGGTAGCCCATGGTGGGGACGAACGCCACGGCCCCCCGGGCGCGCGCCCCGGCGAGGAAACGGTGAAGTTCGGACGCGGTGCGCAGCAGTTCCATGGAACGGTCCTACACCGGCACGCCGTACACCGGCCCCAGCCGCTCGCCCTGCTCCTCCTGCGCGCCGTCCTTCGCTGCGGCAGGAACCAGCCGCACCGGGCGCGGCTGCACCGGCGCGCTGAAGCTGTGGGCGGCGTCCGGGAAGGCACCCGAGCGCACCTCCTCCAGGAAGGCCTGCACCGCCCCCGTGATCCCACCGTGCAGGTCCGCGTAGCGCTTGACGAACTTCGGCTTGAACTCCGGGTTCATCCCCAGCAGGTCGTAGCAGACGAGCACCTGGCCATCGCAGTGGACCCCGGCGCCAATGCCGATGGTGGGGATCTCCAGCCGCTCGGACACCTGCCGCGCCAGCTCCAGGGGCACCGCCTCCAGCACCAGCGCGTAGATGCCCGCGTCCTGCAGCAGCAGCGCGTCCGCGAGGATCCGCTCGGCCGCCTCGTCGCTCCGGCCTTGCACGGTGTAGCCCCCCAGCTTGTGGACCGACTGGGGGGTGAGCCCCAGGTGGCCCATCACCGGGATGGAGGCCCGGCCGAGCGCGCGCACCACGTCCAGGAACTCGCGCCCGCCCTCCAGCTTGACGCTGCCCACCCCGCCCTCGGCCACGAGCCGCCCGGCGTTGCGGACCGCCTCCTCCACCCCGGCCTGGTAGCTCATGAACGGCAGGTCCCCAACCACGTGCGCCCGGCGGGCGCCGCGGGTGACCGCGCGGCAGTGGTACACCATCTGGTCCATGGTGACGGGCAGCGTGGAGTCGTGCCCCTGCACGACCATCCCCAGGCTGTCTCCCACCAGCAGCACGTCCACCCCGGCGTCATCCAGGATCCGCGCGAACGTGGCGTCGTAGGCGGTGACCATGCCGATCTTCCGGCCCTCGGTCTTGAACTTCCTCAGCGTGTGGATGGTGACCTTGTCCTTCACGGTTCACCTCCTATGGTTGGGACAGGCCACCCGCTCGTGCATGCCCTCCCGGACGTCAGCCTTCACCGCCCCCGCGGGGGTCGCCGTGGCTCCGGGAAGCAGCCCGCCTGGGCGCTGCCGCTTGGGTTGTCCTGCTTCTCTAGCGGTCTGCGGAAGAATCTTCCAGCCCCGCGTCAGCCCCGCTTCACCGGGATGTAGTGCTGCGTCCCCGCCCGCGTCTTCCGGACCACGTTGAGGAGGTTGGCCAGGTCCTCCTCGTCGTTCACGAAGTCGATGTCGGAGGTGTTCACCACCAGCAGCGGCGTCTCGTTGTAGTGGAAGAAGAACTCGTTGTACGAGCGGCACAGCTGCTCGAGGTAGGCGATGTCGAACTTGCGCTCGAACTCCCGCCCCCGGCGCTTGATGCGCTGCACCAGAACGTCCATGCGCGCCTGGAGGTAGATGACCAGGTCCGGCTTCATCACCCGCGTCCCCAGCGCCTCGAACACCCGGTCGTAGAGGGACAGTTCGTTGTTGTCCAGGGTGAGGCAGGCGAAGATCCGGTCCTTCGCGAACAGGTAGTCGGAGACCGTGTTGGTGCGGAAGAGATCCTGCTGGAAGAGCTCCTGCTGCTGCTTGTAGCGGGACAGCAGGAAGAACATCTGCGTCTGGAAGGCGTACTTGGCCCGGTCCCCGTAGAAGCTGGCGAGGAACGGGTTCTCCTCCACCACCTCCATCACCCGGCGCGCGGTCATCCGCTCCGACAGGATGTGGGTCAGGCTGGACTTCCCCACCCCGATGGGGCCTTCCACGACGATGTAGCGGTGGTCCATTCCGGCCGGCCTTCCAGGGGGCTGCAAACTTCGTTTCCGGGCCGATTTACCGGCCCGCGAGAGGGGCAGGCACACAACCACAGCCGCCGCCCGCGGCGCAATTCGGTTTTCCACGGCGCTGCAAATTCAAGGGGTTTGACCGCCCGTTGTACGGTCACGTAGTGTCACGCCGCTGTCCTCTGTCCCGAGGGGGAACCTTGGCCGCCCGCCGCCGCAGCACCGTCGCCACCCGCCTGGAGGAGAAGCGCGCCGAGCGCGCCGCCGCCGCCGTTCCCCCGGGGCAGGAGGCCCTCTTCGGCGTGGCGCTGCTGAAGCTGGCTCTGGAGCTAAAGAAGCCGGGCGCCCCGGCCCTCGAGGCGCTGGTGCCCGGCGTGGTCCGGCGCATGGGGCTGGACGAGGCCGCGTTCTTGGCGTGGCTCGCCGCCAACGGCGGCCTGCTGCGCGGTGCGGCGGGGCGGAGGGGCTGATGGCTCGCAACCGCATCCCCCGCGAGGTGCTCGAGCGCGCGCGCTCCCAGGCCACCCGCGTGGCAGACGCGCCCACCCGGCCTGGCAAGGACGTTCAAGAAGTGCCGGCGGCCGAGCGGCCCGCGCAGGCGCGCGCGGCGGGGGGCAAGCGGGAGAAGATCGTCCGCGCCCTCCGCAAGCTCCACCCCATGGACTGAGGTTCAGCCGGCCAGCGCCCGCTCGAGCGTGGCGAACTCCGGGACGGACAGGGTCTCCGCCCGCCGCTGCCCGTCCACGCCGGCCGCAGCGAGCGCTGCCTGCAGCCGCGCGGTGTCCCCGAGCGAAGGATCGCTCTT
>VGRA01000198.1 GCA_016875515.1 Deltaproteobacteria bacterium
CGGCATGGCGCCGGTCTCCGTCCCCGCCATCACCAACGCGGCCCGTCCCCCGGGACAGGCCAGCCAGTTGGCCACCGGGGCGCCCGCGCGCTCCACCAGGACGTCACCCTTCCCCGCGTCGTGCAGCAGGACGGCGGGGAACCCGTTGGCGGCGAAGCTGTCCCCGTGGTCCGTGAGGAAGAAGAAGTCGTGGCCCGAGCCACACGCGCCTCGCCGGAAGTCCTCCAGGCAGGGCTGATTGTAGGCGCCGCTCGCGTCCACGGGGGCGCCGTCGCACGCGTCGTGCGAGTAGATGCTGTGGACGTGGACCAACCCGCGCAGCTCGGTGAAGCCACGCGCGTTCGCGGTGCGCGGAAGCTGGAGCACCGTGCCGGGCTGCCACGACGGGAGCGGCGGATCCACCGCGGGCGCCTTGCCACAGGCGGACAGCAGGGAGAGGATCCCGCGCAGCACGGTTTCTTGAGACACCTCACTGGGGGCGAGAATGGCCCCCGAGGAGGTGGAGATGTCGAAGCGGAAGAAGGAAGAGAGAGGGCGGTTCACGGCGCGTCGGAAGTCGGAGGCCGTGCAGCGGTTGCTGAAGGGGGAGGACCTGGACGTCATCTCGAGGGAGCTCGGGGTGACGGCGGCCACGCTGTCGGAGTGGCGTGAGGCCTTCCTGGCGGGTGCGGAGGCGAACCTGAAGTCGAGGGAGCCGTCGGCTGCGGATGACGAGAACCTGCGGCTGAAGGCGAAGGTGGGCGAGCTGACGATGGAGCTCGAGCTACTGCGCATCAAGGCGGGCCAGGACCCTTTTCCATGGAGGAAGCCGAGAGGATGAGCCAGACGCTCTCGCCTTCCACGAACAGGCCGTATGGGCTGGCGCTGGTGTGCCGTGCGTGGTGCTTGTCGCGGGCGACGGTGTACCGCCGCCGAGCGAGCACCGCGAGCGAGGCGGCCCCCGTGTTGGGCAAGCGCGGGCCGAAGCAGGCGCTGTCGGACGAGGCGCTGCTGTCGGCCATCCGGAAGGACATCGAGTCCACGGTGTGGGTGGGCGAAGGCCACCGCAAGGTGTGGGCGCGCCTTCGGCACGGGGGCGTGCGGACGTCGCTGCGGCGGGTGCTGCGCCTCATGCGAGGGGCGGGGCTGCTGTCGCCTGGCCGCCCACGCCGACAACTGGGGCCGCGGGTGCACGACGGCACCATCATCCCGGACGCCCCCAACCAGATGTGGGGCACGGACGGGACCGGGACGGTGACGCAGGAGGACGGCCACGTCACCCTGACCGGCACGGGCACCTTCCTCGGCAAGTTCACCAGCCCGACCGAGATGACCTCGTCCATGGTCCGGGACAACGGGACCGGCGTCTCCATCAACTACCCCATCCAGACGAGCTCGCAGCTCTTCGTCTACCGGCAGCAGCAGACGGCCAACGGTGACGGGCAGCACACCATCTTCGGCTACCGCGACCGGGACAGCTATAACGCCGGCACGGGTTACGGCAACACCAGCACCAACTCGGGCGTCGCCGGGATGAGCTTCTGGGGAGACGACTACTCGTTCGGCGTGACCGGCCACAATTACACCGACTTCCTCCGCACGGGCGGCGTGCTCGGCGGGGAGATCAACGGCACCTACTGGGGCGCCCTGGGCTACAAGGCCTCCAACTCGTCGCGCTACGGCGTGTACGGCTCCACGGCTGCCGCCAACGGCGCCGGCCGCCGCACGGACAGCACCGCGCGCGGCATTGGCGGCGGGTTCTACGGCGACCTGATGGGCGGCTGGGTGCGCGGAGAGGTCATGGGCCTGGTCTCCTCGGGCCAGATGTTCGCCTCGTACAACCACGGCAACGCCTACACCGCGGGCAAGAACGTGGAGCTCGTGAAGTCTGCCTCGGGACGCATGACGCCGGCCTTCGCCGTCACGTCCACGGACTCCAAGGTCTACGCCAACGGCCGCACCCGCCTGCGGGATGGCTCGCTTCGCGTCTCGTTCGATCCGGCCTACGTGGAGCTGCTCGCCGCGGGCGAGGTTCCCACGGTCACTCTGACGCCGGTGGGCGGCTGGGCGAACCTGTACGTGGCGAGGATTGACCGCAAGGGCTTCACGGTGGCGGAGGCCAACGGCGGCAAGGCCAACATCGAGGTGAACTGGGTGGCCATTGGCCAGCGCGCCGGCGAGCAGACCGCGGTGCCGGAGCAGGTCGCGTCTGGCGAGCTGAACGCGCAGCTCGAGGGCGTGATGCACAACGAGGGCCTGACGCAGCAGTCCGGCCGCTCCATCTGGTGGGATGGCAAGCGCCTCCGCTTCGACGCCCCTCCGGCCACGAAGCGGCCCGAGGCCCGGCGCTGAAGAGGTGGCAACAGGCCGCGGCGGCGGGAGCACTCACCGCCGCGGCCGTCTGCGGGGCCATGCTCTGGCCCCGCAACCCGGCGACGACTCCCCGCGGCCATGCGCCTTCGCCGCGGGAAGTCGTCGCCGTTTTGTCGTCTGCAGAGATGGCCGGCCGCGCCTTCGGGACCGAGGGGGAGACCCGGGCTGCCACCTGGATTGCCTCCGCGTTTGACCGGCTCGGCTTGCCGCCACCGCCGGGACGGGGCCGCTTCCAGCCCGTCCGGGGCGAGGTGGAGGGAAAGCAGGTCAGCTCGGCAGGCAACGTGCTCGCGTGGCTGGATGCCGGCGCCCCGGACACCCTCGTCATCGGGGCACACCACGACCACATCGGGGACGGCGGCCCACTCTCGAGGGACCTCTTCCAACGCGCCCTCCACCCCGGCGCGGATGACAACGCGAGCGGCGTCGCGCTGCTGCTGGCCGTCGCGGACCGGCTGGCCCACAGCGCCTCACCCTTGCCCGTCAACGTGCTGTTCGTGACCTTCGCAGGTGAAGAGACGGGGCTCTACGGCTCCGGGACCTTCGTGCGCGCGCCGCCGGTGCCGCTCGGCTCGGTACGCGCCTTCATGAACTTCGACATGGTCGGGCGGCTGGACGAGCGCGCGCCGGTGCTCGCGGTGGAAGGCACGTCCGAGTACCCGGCCCTCGCACCCCTGGTGGACGCCATCCCGGCCCGCGGCCTCACGGTGCGCCAGGCCCCCAACATCTTTCCCGGCGGCTCGAACCACGTCTCCTTCGACGCGCAGTCCGTTCCCGTGCTGGCCCTGTCCACCGGCGTCACCGCGGACTACCACCGGGCCAGCGATGGGCCGGACCGCATCAACCACGCGGGCCTGGAGGCCATTGCGGCCTGGACGCTGGAGCTCGTGGAGGCGGTGGCCCGGGCCCCGCGAAGCGCCCGGTTCGCCCCGCCCGCTTCGCCGCACTAGGTGCCTGGCCAGGCTGCCCTTCAGTGCAGCCGCAGCCCCTCGATGACGGCGAGCGGGCCGCCGCAGGTGGCCTCGTGGCAGGCGGCGCAGCCGGTGAGCGCCCCGTTGAACGTCTTCACCGATGGCGCCTCGTCGAACGCGCGCACCTGCGCCAGGTACGCCTGCGCCATGCCGTCATAGGCGGGGTTGCGGTCCTCGGCCGCGGTGGGCCAGCTGCAGCGGATGCGCCGGTGGTTGGGCAGCAACGGCAGGCCCGGTACGGGCTTCCCTGCCTGCAGCGCCTCGCGCGCGGTGCGCCAGTCCGCCACCATGCCGCGCATGCGCACGGCCAGCTCGCTCGCGCCATTGGGGTTGATGTCGGACGGGACGAGGTGTCCGGGGCTGCCCGGCACGCCGGGCGTGAGTGGCGTCTCGTAGGTGCAGTCCTCCGCCACCGGCGCGGGCGGGCGCGTGGCGCAGGCTGAGGCGAAAACGAGGGCGGCACACAGCAGCGGCGTCGTGGACAGGCGCATGGTCCGGATGGTTACGCCGTTCTCTCCCCTCACGCGAGCCTCTTCACCGCGTCCAGCCCGTTCTGCAGGGCTGAGTGGATGTACGGGCTCCACGTGGCATCACTCCCCGCCGCTGCCACCGCCCCGATGGGGCGCCCCACCTGGGCCAGCACGCGCGCCTCCTCGCCCTCGGGTTCGTGCAGGGGGTTCGCGTAGTAGCTGTAGCCGTGGCTCCACGCGTTCACCGTGACGGCGAGCACGTCCCGCTGCGCGTCGAAGCCGTGCGCGCCGAACATCCGCTGCAGCTGCCCCCGCACCAGGGCCTCCCGCGCCTCGTGCGTCTGCGCGAAGAGCTGCCACCGCCCGGCGCGGAACCGCGTGCGCGCGTCCTGCCCCTCCATCCCCGGCGGCTGCGGCACGTGCACCAGGTGCACCACCGCGGGCTCCTCCGGCGCCTTCGGGTGGACGTAGCCGCCCATGCTCACCGGGTAGTCCAGCTTCACCCGCGCGAAGGGCTGGTCTGGGCAATACAGCTCGTGCACCCCGGCCGCCTTCCACGCCTTCCAGTCCCGCACCACCGCCCGCGCGTACACCAGGGGTGCCTTCACGTTCTTCGCGAACGCGGCGCGCTGCTCGGCCGGGAGCGCGTCCTCCGCGAACAGATACGGGATGACCGAGTGGTAGCAGGCCAGCACCACGCGCCGGGCCTCCACGCGGTGCAGCCGCTGCGCCGCGTTCAGGTAGCCCACCTGCACCGGCCCCTCCGGTTGCTCCACCCGCACCACGGTGGACCGCAGCCGGATGCGCACCGGATTTTCCGGCAGGTCCAGCCGCCCGTAGTCGAAGCGCGCCTGCACCACGTCGTCCATGCCGCGCACCGGGGTGGCGACCGCGTGGGGCACCAGCCGCGAGACGAGCAGCCGCGGGATGGACGCGTTGCCGTCCGGGAAGTGGTACCGGTACGGCTCCTCGCGCTCGGCCTGGGTCTCCGCGTCCGGCTCCGGCAGGCCCAGCCGCTCCGTCCCGGGCAGCCCCACCTCGCGCGCCCACGCCGTGGGGATGCCGTCCATGGGCAGCGCGGTGAAGTCCACGCTGCGCTGCTGGAAGACGGAGGCCGCGCGCTCGGACAACCCCACGTACTCGCGCAGGAAGCGCGCGTAGGGGAGCGTGCCTGCAAAGGCGGCCCGCCGGGCGCGCTCCGCCTCGAGCGCCTTGCCCCGCAGCCCGTCCAGGGCCCTCCATCTCCCGGGGGCCTTCTTCCGGAAGTAGTCCTGCGGCCGCAGGTGCAGCGCCACCAGCGCCTGCTTGTCCGCGTCCGGCAAGGGGAAGTCCGCCACGAACGCCTCGAGCGGCCGCGCGCGCAGCTCCCCCGGCGCAATGTCGTCCGCCACGGGCAGGAAGGGGTCCCCGCTGACCAACTTGTCCTCGCCGTACCGCTCCTTGTTGAAGAAGATGCCGCGGGACAGTCCCAGCCCCGGGTAGAGGCTCCCATCGAAACGTTGGAGCAGGCCGTCCAGGTCCACCCCCAGCTCCGCGAGCAGCGCCTTCACCTCCGGGGGGAAGAGCGCCTTGGGGCTCTGCAGGCTCTCCGAGCCGGCGTAGGACAGCAGCACGCGGCCGTCCGGCAGGTGGAACTCGTTGCGCCGCGCGTGGCCGCCGAAGTCGTCGTGGTTGTCCAGCACCAGCACGCGCGCGTCCGGGAAGCGCTTGCGCCACGCGTACGCGGCGGCCAGCCCCGAGGCCCCCGCCCCCACCACCACCAGGTCGCAGCGCTCCTCCACCGGGGCGTCCCCGAGCGGGAAGCTCCGCTTCTGGTGCCCCAGCAGGTGCATGGACTCGAAGCTGCCGGGGTGCGAGCCGCGCCAGCCGGTCTGGGCCGGCGGGTACGGGGCAGCGGCGGCCGGGGGCGGGGCCG
>VGRA01000199.1 GCA_016875515.1 Deltaproteobacteria bacterium
CCTTCAGCCCGCGCAGGGCCACGACGTAGCGGGTGGTCTCCTTCAGCCCCTCGCGCGTGTGGAACACCACGGCCTGCCGGTCCGGTGACTTCGCCCGCGGGTCCAGGTCCACGAAGTGGTGGACGCGGCGCAAGGTGCCCACCTCCACCCAGAGGGTGTGGGCCTCCGCGGCCACGCTCGCCTCCGCATCCCCCAACGCGGCCGGGAGCCCGTCGGGAGAGAGGCCGCCCGGGTAGGCGGTGACCAGCGTGGGGGCGAGGCTCGCGCCGTCCACGGGGCGCCAGGCGTGCGGATCCGCCAGCCCGGTGGCGGTGCGGACCTTCGCCTCGCGCGTCAGCTGCAGCCGGTACCCGGACGGGAGGGATGCATCTGGGCTGCGGAAGAAGTCCGAGGGGAAGGGGCCGGTGCAGTCTTGGCCGGCCAGCAGCGGCTGGCAGCCCTCCGGCAGGTCCAGCGGCGGCAGCGGCGCCTTCTGGGCGGGGCAGCCGAGGAGGGCGAGCACGGACAACGCGGCGAGGACGCGGTGGGTAGGCATGGCGTGGTGCGCGGTGTAGTCGCATTGCCTACCCGCGGTCCAGACGGCACGCGCGGGTGCCCGGGCAACAGTTGCTACCAACCCCAACGGGTCGTGGTTTCCGCGCTGCGCCTCACCGCCCCATGAAGGGCCCGGTCGCAACCTCGTTCCATGGCGCACCCATCCTCGGCGCAGGGCCGCCCGTCAGTCCGGATCGCACGCGCCGCTGCAGAAGTTCTGCACCACGCCCCGGCGGAGGAATGCGTCCATCTGCGAGGCGACCTGCGCGCGCAGCCGGGTTCCCTCGTGGACGATGTTGTCCGGCCGGTCCGGGTTGGGGACGGCGTAAACGCCGGGCAGGTCAATGCCGAGGCCGAACGTGGCGGCGGCGCTGCCGCTGACCGGGCCCTGCTGCTCGGGGAGCCCGTGGTAGCCCGCGGGCGCCGGCGAGGGCGTCAGCATGGGAAGCCCGAGCAACTGCGCGTGCAGGAGGCTGCCGAGGTTGGGAACCACGGCGTCCCCCAAGCCAAACTGCAGCAGGACGCGGCGGTCCGTGGGGCTGCCGGGCAGCTTCTGCTGCAGCACCAGCGGGGCGTAGGTGGCCGGGTCCACCCGATCGAACGGCGCCTGCAAGAGTGCAATCAGCTTCTGCTGGTCCGACGGGTCCCGGATGCTGTTGTCCAGCAGCAGCAGGAACGCGGCGAAGGGGCGCGCCCGCATCATCATGGTGCAGAAGCCGGCCCCGCCCGCGTGGAGCATCACCCGGTCCAGCCCGGGGGCCAGCGCGGCCAGCGTCCCGCCGAGGATGTGCCCCATGCTGACGCCGAGGAAGCTGCGGGCGCGGGCGGCGTAGACCGGCTGGCCGGCGAGGTTCGAGCCGGGGCCGGAGGCGCTCGCGGACGCGGAGCATGTCCCGGGTGGCGTTGGCGCGGGTGACGGTGGTGAAGACCCAGGCGAGTTGGACGTCTGCGCGGTCCCAGCCGGCGGCAGCCAGCACCGGGAAGACGTCCTGCTCGAAGCGGGCGGCCAGCGGCTCCAGCTGCGGGTCCCCCGTGGCCTCGCCGTCCCGGATGCGGCGGAAGCCCTCGGGCACAGGGGCGGGCGCGCCGTCCAGCCCCTTGGCACGCCGGATGGTCACGACGTAGCGGGTGGTCTCCTTCAGCCCCTCGCGCGTGTGGAACACGACGGCGCGCTTGTCCGGCGCGGGCTGGCGGGCGTCCGGGTCCACGTAGTGGTGGACGCGGCGCAAGGTGCCCACCTCCACCCAGAGGGTGTTGGCGTCGTTGGCCACGCTTGCGGCGGCGTCATCCAGCAGCGCGGGCAGCCCCTCCGGGTAGAGGCCGCCCGGGTACGCGGTGACGAGCGTGGGGACGAGGCTGGCGCCGTCCACGGGGCGCCAGGCGTTGGGGTCCACCCGTCCCACGGTGGTCCGCACCTTCGCCGCCTCCGTGAGCAGCACGCGGTGCCCGGACGGGAGCGACGCATCCGGGCTGCGGAAGTAGTAGGAGGGGAAGGGGCCGAAGCAGTCCGCGCCGCCGAGCAGCGGCTGGCAGCCCTCGGCGAGGCCGAGCGGGGGGAGGGGCGTCTTCCCGGGGGCGCAGGAAAGGAGGAGCAGGCCGCAGAGGACGGGGAGCGAGGAGAGGACGCGCATGGTGCGCCCTCGAGCCTGCTTAGCGTGACTCGGTGGGTGCGAGGTCCTCGTCGTCGCGGCTGCCGCCGTCCCGGGCGGGCTTGCCGGAGAGGGAGGGGGCGCCGTCCTCCGGGGCAGGGAGGGGTTCGGGAGAGGGGCTCGCCACCGCCACGGCGGAGAGGAGCAGCAGTCCACTGAGCGTGGCGGCGAGGGCGTTGAACAGGCTCATGGTGCCTCGGACGGTGCGGGGGGCGCTGTATTCACGGCCGCTTGAAGGTGCGGACGTGCCGGACGAGCGCGGCAATCTCCTCGGGAGTGAGCCGGTCCTTGAAGGGCTTCATCACCTTGCCCTTCCCCTCGAAGATGGCCTTTTCAATCTTCTCGTCGGAGTGGCGGGCCTGCCACCCCGGGTCCGTGAGGTCGTCCACCTTGTACTTGCGGCCGCGCTCGGTGTCCCCCGAGCCGTCCATGGCGTGACAGCCTTGGCACTTCTTCGCCCAGAGGTCCTTCACCTCCACCTCGGCGAGGGCGGGGGTGGCGAGCAGCAACAGGGCGGCGGCGGTCTTCAGCGTGGGCATGTGAGGGTCCTGTCCGGGGAGACGAGCGAGACGGTGGCCCGATTCACGGGCGCCGTCCACCATTGGGCCGCGAGGAAGCCGGAGTGGTCCCCCTTCGCCAGCGCGGCGTGCAGGCCGAGGAAGCCGAGCGCCACGGCGGCGGCGAGTCCCATGGCCCGGGTGTGTGCGGAGGACTCGGCATCCTCCACCAGCCACAGCGCGGCGAGCGCGGAGGCGGCGGCGAGCAGGGCCACGAGCAGCCACCCCGCCGCGGCGGCGGTCAGGCCGAGGATGTCCGGGATGGACGGGACGAACAGGCCCTGCTTGAGGAGCGGGACGGCCAGTCCGAAGACGGGCTCGGAGACATCGTCCGGAACGTAATTGACGAACGTGGAGAGCCCGGTCACCGCCACCGAGGCAGCGGCGAGCCCGGCCACCGCGGCGCGGCCCCACGCGGGCACCTGCTCCAGCCACAGCCCGGCGGGGAGAAGCAGGAAGGGCACCAGCCCGGCGAGGTGCCGGGGGCCGGTGGTCCAGCCCCACGAGTCATAGGAGAAGGAGGAGGTGAAGTAGCCGTAGCCGGTCACCAGCAGCGCGGTGAGCCAGCCCACCGCGCGCAGCTCCGGGGCGGCTGCGCGGAAGGGGGTGCGCAGGCCGGCGAGCCCCGCGGCGAGGAACGGCGCCATCAGCAGCAGCCCGCGCAGGGGAGAGAAGAGGGAGAGGAGGAGGGCGCGCGCGTCCGGGGTGCGGATGCCGAGGAAGCCGCCCTGGTGCCAGCCCATGTACGCCGCGTCGTTCAGGAACTTGTAGCCGGAGACCAGGGGGTGGCCGAAGGCGTGCCGGTGGTACCACGCCAGCAGCGCCACGAAGGGCAGCGCCCCGAGCGCCGCGAAGCCCGCGGCGCGTGCGAGCCGCGTCCACCGCTCCGCCCGCGACGGGCCCTCCTGCAGCAGCAGCGACAGCGCCGCGTACGCGACGAGCGCAAGCACCCCCAGCGCAGAGGTGTACTCGGCCGCCACGGTGGCCCCCGCGAAGGCCCCGGCCAAGACGTAGCCGCGCGCGCGCCACTCGCCGCGCGCACACCGCCACAGCGCGTAGAAGCAGCCGAAGAGCAGCACCGCGGTGGACTGGTGGCTCATGAAGAGCAGCGAGTAGCTGTAGGCCAGCGTGCCGAGCGCATAGGCGAGCACCAACCCGTCCGCCGTGGCGGGGCGCAGGTAGGTGGCCAGGAAGCGCCGCAGGAAGACGAGCATGGCCAGCGTGGGCAGGACGGTGACGAACAGCCGCGCCCAGAAGACGAGCGGCCCCTCCTCCCCGGGCCGGCGTCCTTCCGGGGGACCGGGCGGGTACACCCCTGCCTCCCGCAGCGCGGCGTAGACGGGCACCGCCGCGAGCGAGAGCAGCGGCGCCTTGGAGGGGTAGTAGTGGCGGAGGGCGGGTTGGCCGCGCGGCGCGTCCGGCCCCACGCAGGGCTTGAGCGTCCCGTCCGGCAGCTCCGCGGTGCAGGAGAGGTCCCCCACCATGCCGTGCTCACGCAGGGTCGGGTTGATCTCCCAGCTGCCGTGGTCCACCAGCGCCCGCGTCAGCCAGAGCCGGCACAGCTCGTTGGGGGAGTTCAGGCACGGCTGGTAGGGGAAGGGCAGCAGGTAGAGCGCCAGGACGAGCGCCCAGCCGGCGTGCCGGGGGAGGGTGGGCATGGACGGGCTTCCGTATAGCGCGGATTGACCCACCGGCAGGGCCGTGGTGAACCTCTGCGACTTGACGCCCATGCCAGACCTTCCTCCCGCTCCGCCCTGGCTCCGCGTGGCCGCGGCGGTGGTGCCGCACCTGCCCGCGGGCCGGTACCGCGCCATGAACGCGCTCTCCACCCGGCCCCCTCCGGCGTTCCTCGCCGCGCTCCGGCGCGCTGGTCCCGGGGTGCACTTCGAGTGCGACCTGCGCAACGGGCTGGCGCGCGAGGTCTTCTTCACCGGCCAGTACGAGCCGCAGGAGACGCTGCTGCTCGAGTCGCTGCTGGACCCCGGGGACGCCTTCGTCGACGTGGGGGCGCACTGGGGGTACTTCAGCCTGCTCGCCGCCGGCCGCGTGGGCCCCGCCGGGCGCGTGCTGAGCGTGGAGGCGGACCCGCGCATCCACGCCATCCTCGCGCGCAACCGCGCGCTGAACCCGGGGCTGCGGCACTGGGACACGGTCCACGTGGCGGCGGCAGAGGGGGCGGGGGAGGTGGAACTGGAGGGCTTCCCCGAGCAGGGGGACAACTGGGGCATCTCCCGCATCGGGGCGCGGCTGTCGGACGGGGCGCCGCGGTTCCGGGTGCAGACGGCCTCCGTGGACGGGCTCCTTTCGGAGCATGGGCTGGGCGAGGTGGCCCTGCTGAAGATGGACATCGAGGGGGCGGAGTGGCTCGCCCTGCGCGGCATGGACGGCGGGCTGCGGGCGGGAAGGTACCGGCGCCTGCTGCTGGAGCTCCACCCGGAGGGCGTGGCGGGGCTGGGGGGCTCCCTCGAGGCGCTCACCCGGATGCTCCGGGACGCAGGCTACCGGGGGCTGTCCATCCGCCATGACGCGGCGGCCGTGCGCGAGGCGGCCTATGGCCGGGGGCTGCGCGCGGCGGACTTCCTGCTGCCGCTCGCGGAGGGTGCCGCGGTGGACGGCTGGCCCCACCAGCTGTGGCTGGCGCCGGGGGTGGACGCCCCCTCCGGCCTGCCCGCCTGAGGCGCCGCGTGGACGTCCTCCACCTGTACAGCGGGAACCTGTTCGGCGGGGTGGAGCGGATGCTGCTGACGCTCGCGGCGTCCGAGCCCAACCACCGGGTGGGGCTCTGCTTCGAGGGGAGGTTGGCCGAGTCCCTGCGGGCGGCGGGGCGCGCGCCGGAGCTGCTCGGGGAGGTCCGCTTCCGCCACCCGGGGTCCGTGGTGCGGGCGCGGCGGGCGGTGGGGCGGCTGCTGCGCGCGCGGCGGCCGGACGCGGTCGTCTGCCACTCGTCGTGGGCGC
>VGRA01000200.1 GCA_016875515.1 Deltaproteobacteria bacterium
CCCATCCGAGCAACCGGGAGGCCAGGCCATCCAGCACGCCAGACTCCAGCAGCGCCGCGGAGATGACCAGCATGCCCAGCAGCAGCAGCAGCGTGTCCCAGTCCACCGCCCCGCGCGCCCCGCCGCCGGTGATCTCGGACGCAGGGACCACGCCGAGCGCCACCATCAGCACCGCCCCGGCGAGCGCCCCTCCTGCCCGGTCCAGCCCCACCCCGCGGACCCGCGCCCCGGCAATGAACGCGTAGGCCGCCGCGAAGACGGCGAGCGCTGTCCAGTGCATCGAGCGGCTCAGGCCTGGTCGTCGGAGTTGCTGCCGCGCCGGCCGGTGGCCTTGGCGCCCTCAATCTCCTCCGCGGTGTTCCGGTACGTCCGCCACGCAAAAGGGGCCGCGATGGCCAGGACGATCACGCCCAGGCCAATGGCCATCCACGGCGGGTCCTTCACCTCGACGCTCGCGTCTTCTCCCGTCCACCCGTTGACGGTGGTGCCGGTGTTCCGCTTCTTCGCGGCGGGCGCCGTCCCACCGGTGAACTCCTTCACTTCGCGCGCGAGCGCGCCCGAGGCGCAGAGCAGGAGGGCGCCGAGCAGCAAATGGGACAGGGCGTTACTCATGGGTTGGTACAGTACACCAGCCGGCGACGCCGGTGTCACCGCTGTCTGCCTTGACTTGTCTCGGCCCGGCTGGAAAAGGAGGCGCCCATGAGCATGCTCACCGAGAAGGACGTTCTCGCAGGACTGTCACAGGTGATGGACCCGGAGTTGAACATTGACCTCGTGCGCGCCGGGATGGTGAAGGACGTGCGCGTGGAGGGCGCCGACGTGAAGCTCAAGATCGAGCTCACCACGCCCGCCTGTCCCATGAAGGACAAGATCCAGAAGGACGTGGAGGCGGCGCTCCGGGGCATCCCGGGGCTGGGGCGCTTCGACGTGGAGTGGGGCGCCCGCGTGCGCGCTGCCCCGCAGGCCTCCAAGGAGACGCTGATCCCGGACGTGAAGAACGTGGTCCTGGTGGGCGCGGGCAAGGGGGGCGTGGGCAAGAGCACCGTGGCGCTCAACCTGGCGGTGGCGCTGTCCCGGATGGGGGCCAAGGTGGGGCTGCTGGACGCGGACTTCTACGGCCCGTCCGTCCCGCTGATGACCGGCCTGATGGATGCCCGCCCGGCCGCCACCGAGGACCAGCGCATCCAGCCGCTGCTCGCTCACGGCATCAAGGTGATGTCCATTGGCTTCCTCGTGGATCCCGCCCAGGCCCTCATCTGGCGCGGTCCCATGCTCCACGGCGCGCTCGTGCAGTTGGTGCGCGACGTGGCGTGGGGAGAGCTGGACTACCTGGTCATGGATCTGCCGCCCGGCACCGGTGACGTGGCGCTCACCCTGAGCCAGCAGCTGCGGGCGGCCGGGGGCGTGCTGGTCACCACGCCGCAGGACGTGGCCCTCGCGGACGTCATCCGCGCCAAGCAGATGTTCGACAAGGTGAACATCCCGGTGCTGGGCGTGGTGGAGAACATGAGCCACTTCATCTGCCCGCACTGCGGGAAGGGCACGCACGTGTTCAGCCACGGCGGTGGGCGGAAGGCTGCGGAGCGGTTCGGCGTGCCGTTCCTGGGCGAAATCCCGCTCGAGTTGAAGGTGAGGGAGGCCGGGGACAACGGGATCCCGGTGGTGGCGAGCCACCCGGACAGCGCCGAGGCGCGCGCCTTCACGGACATGGCGCGCAACATCGCCGGGCGGATCTCCGCCGAGAACCTGCGGGTCCGGCTGCCGGTGCACGCGTGAGCCGGGACAAGGACAAGAAGGGGGAGGGGGAAGACGGCAAGCCGCTCGGCTTCGTCCCGGACTTCATCAAGCGCGCGGCGGTGGTCAGCCTCGGGGCGGTGTTTGCCGGCGAGGAGGGGGTGCGCACGCTGGCCAGCCAGCTCAAGGTCCCCAAGGAGATGCTCGGCGTGGTGCTGGACCAGGCCGAAAGGACAAAGGAGGACCTGTCCCGCGTGGTCTCCGAGGAGATCCGCCGCTTCCTCCAATCCGACAAGGTGCGGCGCGAGCTGCTGAAGCTCATCTCCGGCATGACGGTGGAGGTGCGCGCCGAGCTTCGGCTCGTCCCCCGCAAGGGGGATGACACCGAGGCGGAGGTCAACCACTTCAAGGTCACGGACGTGCGCGTCCGCCCCGGCCGTCGCGGAAAGAAGGAAGACGCGGACAAGTGAGTGGGCGTGGTGCCGTGCTGCTGCGCCGCGTCCCGGTCCTGCTGGTGGCCGCCGTGGGGATCTGGCTGTGGCGCGGCGGCGGCGGCTGGGTGCCCACCGAGCGCACCGTGTCCTTCCGCTTCGGCCCAGGCGCCCCGCCCGCACGGGTGGACGTGCAGCTGTATGACGCGGAGGGGCACCTCCTGGCGCAGCAGGAGCGCGCCGTCCGCCCGGGCGAACCGCTCGCGGAGCTGTCCTTGAAGGTGCAGGCCCGCCCCGGGACGCTGCAGGCGCGGATCTTCCGCTGGCGCGCACCGGGGTCCGCTCCCGAGCCGGTCCGGCTGGACGTTCCCGTGCCGGGAACGGACGAGGCGGTCGGGGTGGACGTGCCCCCCCTTGCCCGCTAGATCGGCCCCGCCATTCACCTCCTGAAGGGAGCAGTCATGTCCGTGAATCACCTTGTCGTCGTGGGCGCAGGTCAGATGGGAACCGGGATCGCGCAGGTGGCGCTCGGGGCCGGGCTGAAGGTCACCATGGTGGACCTCTCCGAGGACGCGGTGATGAAGGCGCGCGGCAAGATCGAGGCGGGCTTCAAGCGGCTTGTGGAGAAGGGGCAGATGGACGCCGCCCGCGCCACGGCCGCGCTGGGCAGCTTCCACGGCGCGGTCTCCCTGCGGGACTGCCGGGACGTGGACTTCGCGGTGGAGGCGGTGACGGAGAACGAGAACGTCAAGCGCCGCATCTTCGAGGAGATGGACGCGGCGGTGCGCCCCGGCGGCGTGCTGGCCACCAACACCAGCTCCATCCCCATCACCCGGATCGCCGCGGCCACCCGGCGGCCGGAGGCGGTCATCGGCATGCACTTCATGAATCCGGTGCCGGTCATGAAGTTGGTGGAGATCATCCGCGGGGCGGCCACCTCGGACGAGACCTACACCGTGACGAAGGCGCTCGCCGAGCAGATGGGCAAGACGACGGTGGTGTCCAAGGACTTCCCGGGCTTCATCGTCAACCGGATCCTCATCCCCATGCTGAACGAGGCCTGCTTCGCGCTGACGGAGGGGCTGGCCACGGTGGAGGACATCGACACCGCCATGAAGCTGGGCACCAACCAGCCCATGGGTCCGCTGCAGCTGGCGGACTTCATTGGCCTGGACACGGTGCTCTACATCGCCGAGGTGCTCCACAAGGGGCTCGGGGATGACAAGTACCGCCCCTCGCCGCTGCTCCGGCAGTACGTGGATGCAGGCTGGCACGGGAAGAAGGCCGGCCGCGGGTTCTACAACTACTAGGCCGGGCGGGGAGACCACGTCATGGGCTACGAGAACCTCAAGGTCGAGATCGCGGGCGGCATTGCCACCGTCACGGTGGACCGCCCCAAGGCGCTCAACGCGCTCAACAGCCAGACGCTGCGGGAGGTTGCCGCGGTGGCGGCGGAGCTGGAGGCCAACCCGGCCGTCCGGGCCCTGATCCTCACCGGCGGCGGCGAGAAGGCCTTCGTCGCGGGGGCAGACATCTCCGAGATGGCCGGCTTCACGTCTGAGCAGGGGCGCGCCTTCTCCGCGGTGGGGCACAAGGCCTTCGCCGCGCTGGAGGCGCTGCCGTTCCCCACCATCGCGGCCATCAACGGGTTCGCGCTGGGAGGGGGGCTGGAACTGGCGTTGGCGTGTGATCTCCTCTACGCGTCCGAGAAGGCGAAGCTGGGCTTCCCCGAGGCCTCGCTCGCCGTGATCCCCGGCTTCGGCGGCACGCAGCGGCTCACCCGCCTGGTGGGCAAGCAGCGCGCCAAGGAGCTGGTGCTCACCGGAGACCGCATCGACGCGGCGAAGGCGCGCGAGTACGGCCTCCTGCTGGAGGTGCTCCCCGCCGACCAGCTCATGGCCCACTGCCGCGCCGTGGCCGAGCGGATCCTGAAGAACGGCCCCGTCGCGGTGGCGCAGGGCAAGCGGCTGATCGAGCAGGGGGCGGACCTGGACCTCGGCGCCGCCAACGCACTCGAACAGCAGGCGTTCGGCGTGATGTTCGGCACCCGGGACCAGAAGGAGGGCATGGAGGCCTTCCTCGCCAAGCGGCCGGCCAGCTACGAGGGGCGCTGACCCCTCCCGGGCCCGTCCTGCCGTGGCCACTTCTTCACGGAGACCACGGGAGGCGGGCACATGGACGAGCAACACCGGGCAGCGCGGCGGCAGGGACGGACGACGCAGACGTGGCGGCGCTTCCTCCACGAGCTGGCCGAGGCGTGCGGCGTCGAGGTGGACCAGGCGGAGCGGGCGGCGGGGTACGCGCTGGAGGTGCTGGAGTCCCGCCTGTTGAAGGAGGAGTCCGAGGACCTCAACGGGCAGCTGCCCATGGGACTGGGGTAGCTGCTGCCGCTGCCCCCCGAGCGCCCCGAGCGGCTGCACCGGGCGGACTTCCTGGAGCGGATCGCGGAGCGGCTGGACGTGGAGGGGCCGGAGGCGGAGCGGCTGTGCCGCGGGGTGTACCAGGTCGTTTCCAGGCGGGTGAGCGAGGGGGAGCTGGAGGACGTGCTGCGCGAGCTCCCCGCGGAGCTGCGGGCGTTGTGGCCGGCGCCGCTGGTGGACGAGGTGGCGCGGCACGAGGCGCAGGACCGCTTCCGCGCCGAGCGGTAGCGGGGCGAGCACCGCCCCAGCTGATGCTCCCCAGCTGATGCCCCGGTGAAGCGGCGCTTGCAGCTTTCGGTGGGTGCGGAGCCCCGGGAAGCGCTATATGCGCTCCTTATGAACTTCGAGCTGACCGATATCCAGCGCGAGATCCAGAAGATGACGCGCGAGTTCGCCGCCCGGGAGCTGATCCCGAATGCGCGCAAGTGGGACGAGCACCACGAGTGGCCCTCCGCCGCCGTGCAGCAGCTCCAGGACCTGGGGCTGCTGGGCGTGGCAGTCCCCGAGTCGCTGGGCGGCTCCGGGCTGGACACGGTCTGCTACGCGCTCGCCATGGAGGAGGTCAGCCGCGGCTGCGCCTCCACCGGCGTGATCATGAGCGTGAACAACTCGCTCTACTGCGACCCGATCATGAAGTTCGGCACGGACGCGCAGAAGGCGGAGTTCCTGGTCCCGTTTGCGAAGGGCGAGAAGCTCGGCTGTTTCGGCCTGACCGAGCCGGAGATCGGCTCGGACGCCGCGTCCCTGAAGACAACCGCCGTGCGGCAGGGTGAACACTGGGTTCTCAACGGCAGCAAGAACTGGATCACCAACGGCCCCAAGGCGGACGCGGCGGTGATCTTCGCCATCACGGACCGCAGCAAGGGCAGCAAGGGCATCAGCGCCTTCCTGGTTCCAACGAACACCCCCGGCTTCAGCCGCGCCGCGCCGGACCGGAAGATGGGCATCTCCGGGGCCTGGAGCTGCAGCCTCTTCTTCGAGGACATGAAGATCCCGGCCGCCAACCTCCTGGGCAAGGAGGGGGAGGGCTTCAAGGTGGCCATGGCCACGCTGGACGGTGGCCGCATCGGCATTGCCGCGCAGGCGCTGGGCATTGCCCGCGCC
>VGRA01000201.1 GCA_016875515.1 Deltaproteobacteria bacterium
GCTCGAACAGGCGCACGGCGCCGTCGAAGCCCGGCACGGGGCGGAAGTGCACGCCGTCCAGGAGAAGCCCGTCCTGCACAGGCTGCACCTTTGAATCCTTGAGCAGGTGCCCCTTGTCGGTCAGGACCAGCCACCTCGGCCGGAGCACCTGCATCCGCTCGGGGTAGGTGGTGCCGTCACTGGGATGTTGCGGCGAGGGCTGCCAGCGGTACCGCGCCATGCGCTCCTCGGGCAGGCCACTGAAGAAGGCCAGCTGCAGGTCCCGGTACTCGTCGTCCCGGTCCAGCACCAGCCCATCCCGTGCGTCCGACCCAGGGGCCTGGGACTTGAGCCAGCCGGAGACGGCCCGCACCGCGGGCTCGTTTCGCGAGACGGGGCTGACGGCGCGGGTGAAGGCAGCCACCTTTCCATCCCCCCGGAAGGCCAACACGCCCAGCGCGAGCGGCACGGCCACCGCGAGCAGGGCCGCTGCGAAGGCCAGCAAGCGCCGCTGGACGTTGGACCACTCGCCGGCCACCGCCTCGAAGCCGGCCCAGGTGAAGGGCAGCACCAGCAGCAGCGGCGCCACGGCCAGCCGGGCCATGGGGACGAACGTGCCGAGCGCAGCCGTTCGCACCGCGTAGCCGGCGAGCGGGAGCACCACCCACCACGCCACCCAGCGCAGCTCCGGGCGGGTGCGGGCGGTGCGGTACAGCCCCCACAAGGCCAGCGACCCCATTACGGGGGTCAGCGTGAGCAGCGCCGCCCCCGGGAAGAAGCCCAGCCCCTCCAGCCGGAAGATCGCGGCCCCCTTCCAAGCCATCTCGGACACGGCCCAGTCCCGGTGGAACTGGTCGATGTAGTGGAACGGCTGGAACGCGTCCCCCATGTCGATCTCGCTGCCGCGCATCCACAGCAGCGGGTAGGCGAGCGCGGTAAGGCCGAACAGCACCGCGCGGGTGATGCCGGCCACGCGGTCCGGGCCGTGGAGCGCGAGCAGTACGGGCAGCAGCAGCACCCATGGCCACGCCTCGTACCGGACGGCGCACAGGAGGTTGAGGAAGAACGCAGCGTAGAAGACCGGCCCGATGCTGCCGTCCTGGAGTGCCTCGGCCAGGTACAGCGCCACCAGCACCGTCAAGAGCCCGCCGAGCGCCTCGCTGGCAGCAATGGTGGACAACTGCACGTGCATCCCCCACAGGGCAAACCCCACGCACGCCACCACCGCCGCCCGCGCGTTGAAGAGCCGCCGGGTGAGCGCGTACAGCGGCGCCACCGTCAGCGTGCCGAACAGGAGACTGAGCCAGCGGCCGGCGTCTTCCCGGGGAAGGCCAAGCTTGAGCGCAAGCCCCACCAGGTACAGGTGCAGCGGGCCGAACTGGAACGCCCCGTCCTTGAAGGAGGTCAGCAGGTGCGGCTCCGCCGCCCAGCGCGCGGCCAGGTCCGTGCGGGCCACCGCGTCCCCGTTGACGTTGTCGTTCACGAAGAAGACGGCCAGGCGGACGAGCAGCGCGAGGGCGCCCAGCCACAGCACCGCGTGAGCCGGTTCGGGCTGTGGCCCGGGGGCAGGAACCAGCGTGGGGCGGCGGGGAGGCAGTGCGGGGACCGGTGACTCGGACATGTGCGGGCGCGCACCCTACCCGCCTCGCGGGCAGGCGCCAGCGTCACGAAGTAGGCGGGGGCGGGCAGCCATGCGTCTGCTGGTGTGGGCCGGTGTAAGGCGGGGCGCCACCCGGGGCCCGGGGGCTGCTGCGCGGGGACGGCGGCGGCCCCTATACTAAAGCCTGCCACGTCACCCCGTCCCCATGCTGCCGCGGTCCCATCCCGCGGCGGGGTCCCGACGCGGTTGACACACGCGCGGTGGGAGGCCCGGCCGGGCCCGATGCACCGCAGAGGACGGGAGAGACCATGTCAGGGAAGTCCAGCTGGACGGCGCGGATTGCGGCACTGCAGGACGCCCGGCAGTACGCGGAGCTCACGTGGGAAGGGAGCTACGATGAGTACCTGGAGATCGTCCGGGCCAACCCGCGCGTGACGCGCACCGCCTACCAGCGGCTGTACGACATGATCCTCTCCCACGGGAAGACCGAGTACGTGGACAACAAGAAGAAGCTGGTCCGGTACCACTTCTTCTCCGACGAGCGCTCAGGCGGGCGTGACGCCATCTTCGGACTGGACGTGCCGCTCATGAAGCTGGTCAACGTCTTCAAGTCCGCGGCGGCAGGCTACGGGACGGAGAAGCGGGTCATCCTGCTGCACGGACCGGTGGGCTCCTCCAAGTCCACCATTGCGCGGCTGCTCAAGAAGGGCATCGAGGAGTACAGCCGGACGCCGGAGGGGGCGCTCTACAGCTTCAGCTGGGTGCCGGGGACTGCGGACGGCAAGGTGGTGAAGGAGCCCATGCGGTGCCCCATGAACGAGGAGCCACTGAACCTGGTTCCGCGCGAGTGGCGCAATAAGGTCTTCGCGGAACTGGCGCCGCCGTCGTCGGGCTCCACCGTCCCGGACGGGGCGGAGCTGTGCCCGGCCTGCCGCTTCGTCTTCCGGGAGCTGATGACGCTCTACAAGGGTGATTTCGCCGCGGTGGTGAACAACCACGTGCGGGTGCACCGGTTGGTGCTGTCCGAGAAGGACCGGGTGGGCATTGGGACGTTCCAGCCCAAGGACGAGAAGAACCAGGACGCGACCGAGCTGACCGGCGACATCAACTACCGGAAGATCGCCGAGTACGGCTCGGACTCGGACCCACGCGCGTTCAATTTCGACGGCGAATTCAACATTGCCAATCGGGGAGTGATCGAGTTCGTGGAGGTGCTGAAGCTGGACGTGGCGTTCCTCTACGACCTGCTTGGCGCCAGCCAGGAGCACAAGATCAAGCCGAAGAAGTTCCCGCAGACGGACATTGACGAGGTCATCCTTGGGCACACCAACGAGCCCGAGTACAAGAAGCTGGAGAACAACGAGTTCATGGAGGCGCTGAGGGACCGCACCGTGAAGATCGACGTCCCGTACATCACGCGGCTGTCGGAAGAGCAGAAGATCTACGAGAAGGACTTCAACGCCGAGCGCATCCGCGGCAAGCACATTGCCCCGCACACGCTGGAGATGGCCGCCATGTGGGCGGTGCTGACGCGGCTGGAGGAGCCCAAGAAGGCCAACCTCACCACGCTGCAAAAGCTGAAACTCTACAACGGCAAGTCCCTGCCCAACTTCACCGAAGACAACATCAAGGAGCTGCGGAAGGACGCCCTGCGCGAGGGGCTCGAGGGCATCAGCCCGCGCTACGTGCAGGACAAGATCTCCAACGCCCTGGTGTCCGACAAGGGCGAAGGCTGCATCAATCCGTTCATGGTGCTCAACGAACTGGAGGCGGGGCTGCGCAGCCACTCGCTCGTTGGGAACGAGGAGAACCGGAAGCGGTTCCGTGAGCTGCTCACCTCGGTGAAGCAGGAGTACGAGGACGTGGTGAAGAACGAGGTGCAGCGCGCCATCTCCGCGGACGAGGACGCCATCACCAAGCTGTGCGCCAACTACATTGACAACATCAAGGCGTACACGCAGCGGGAGAAGGTGCGGAACAAGTACACCGGGCTGTACGAGGAGCCGGACGAGCGGCTCATGCGCAGCATCGAGGAGAAGATCGAGATCTCGGACAGCCGGAAAGACGACTTCCGGCGGGAGATCATGAACTACATCGGCGCGCTCGCCATTGAGGGCAAGACCTTCAACTTCCGGACGAACGAGCGGCTGCACAAGGCGCTGGAGCTGAAGCTGTTCGAGGACCAGAAGGACAGCATCAAGCTGAAGAACCTGGTGTCCTCCGTGGTGGACCGGGACACCCAGGAGAAGATCGACGTGGTGAAGGACCGGCTCATGAAGGGCTACGGCTACTGCGAGACGTGCAGCACGGACGTGCTCAACTTCGTGGCCTCCATCTTCGCCCGGGGCGACGCCAAGGACTGACCCCGGCGGGAAAGGAGACGCCCATGTCCCTGCGCATTCACCAGGACCACCACCGCTTCCGGGAGATCGTCCGCGGGCGCATCAAGGCGAATCTCCGCAAGTACGTCCAGAAGGGCGAGATGATGGGAAAGAAGGGTAAGGATGCCATCAGCATCCCGGTGCCCTTCATTGACATCCCGCGCTTCAAGTACGGCCAGAAGCAGCAGGGGGGCGTGGGCCAGGGCGAGGGGGAGGTGGGGCAGTCCATCCCGCCCGGGGACGACGAGGCCGCGGGGAAGCAGGCCGGCGAGGGCAAGGGCGAGCACGCCCTGGAGGTGGACGTCACCCTGGAGGAGCTGGCGCAGATACTGGGCGAGGAGCTGCAGCTGCCCAACATCCAGGACCGGGGGGACGACAAGGTCGTCTCGCAGCGGCTCAAGTACACCGGGGTCAACACCACCGGCCCCGAGTCCCTGCGGCACTTCCGCCGCACCTTCAAGCAGGCGCTGAAGCGGCAGATTGCCACCGGGACGTATAACCCGAAGAGCCCGGTCATCATCCCACTGCGCGAGGACCGCCGGTACCGCACCTACAAGGTGCAGGAGCAGCCCCACACCAACGCGGTCATCCTCTATATGATGGACGTATC
The DNA here is from genome assembly GCA_016875515.1 of Deltaproteobacteria bacterium. Taxonomy (GTDB): domain Bacteria; phylum Myxococcota; class Myxococcia; order Myxococcales; family Myxococcaceae; genus VGRA01. Next base: position 4,571 of record VGRA01000201.1, read on the forward strand.
CGGCAGCATGGGGGACGAGCAGAAGGAGATCGTCCGCGTGGAGAGCTTCTGGCTCGATACGTGGCTGCGCCACCAGTACAAGGGCGTGGAGGTCCGCTACATCATCCACGACGCGGTGGCCCGCGAGGTGGACCGGGAGACCTTCTTCCACACCCGCGAGAGCGGCGGGACGATGATCAGCTCCGCCTACAAGCTCTGCAGGGACATCATCCAGGCAGACTACCCGGCGGCCAGCTGGAACATCTACCCGTTCCACTTCAGCGACGGGGACAACTGGAGCGCAGACGACACGCGGGCGTGCGTGAACCTGCTCAAGTCAGACATCCTCCCGGTGGTGAACCAGTTCGCCTACGGGCAGGTGGAGAGCCCCTACGGCTCCGGGCAGTTCATCAAGGACCTGCGCGAGGCCTTCGACGGAGAAGACAACGTGGCGCTCTCGGAGATCCCGGACAAAGACGGCATCTACGCGTCCATCAAGGATTTCCTGGGGCGTGGGCGCTGACGGCGCGGCATTCAGGGGACGCTGAACGTCAGCACCGTCTTGTTCGCCCCGGAGCTGCCGTTGGCGAAGCTGCCGCAGAGCACCTGCACCTGGCCGTTGGCACGGACCGTCACCTCGAACGGCAAGACGCCGGGCACGCTGCACGCGTCGAAGTTCTCCACCTGCACGGTGTAGGTGCCGGAGGGCGCGGGGCCCGGCGGGTAGATAACGTTCTCCACGTTCACGCCGTCGATGGCGCAGCCCGCGTTGGAGTCCAGGTCCAGGCTCCCCACCGCGCCGCACATGCTGGGCTGCCCCAGGCGGTTGGGATCCGCGTACGAGATCTCGCAGCTGCCGTTGGCCGTGGGCTCCAGCACGTGGAGATCCAGGTCCGTGTCCGTGTCCCAGCGCAGCGTCACCTGCACCTCCCCGTTGCCGCCGCGCAGGACGCAGGCGCCGCCCTGGCAGGTGAACCCCTCGGGGCAGGTGGGCGAGCAGCTGGCCTGCGGCGGGGCGGGCGGGGTGATGCACTGGCCCGGCGCACAGGCGAAGAGGTTCGTGTCGCACTGGCCGCCGGCACCGCAGTCCGCGTCTGCCAGGCAGGCCACGCAGAGCCCGGAGATGGGCTCGCA
>VGRA01000202.1 GCA_016875515.1 Deltaproteobacteria bacterium
TGGCCGAGTTCCGGCGCACGGGCCTGCTGCCCGGAGCCTCTATTTCTTGTTGACGTTGGCGCAGCGGATCTCGAACTCGCTCATGCCCATGCCGGAGACGGCGCCGAACTTGTTCCCGCCGAGCGCCGGCTGCTCGAAGCTGTAGCGGCGCACCATGCACTTGCCGTCCTTGCCGCGGGTGCTGACGTGCCCCACCCAGGTCCGCTTGAGGAGCACGCCGGTCCACTCGTTGCGGACGAAGCCGTAGGCGTCGTCGGAGATCACGGCGCGCAACGGCTTGTCGCCCACGGTGTTGTTGCCCGCCACCGCCATCATCCCCTTCTCCACCGCGGCGTCCTTCATCCCCGGCGAGGGCATGCGCACGGCGTCCAGCACCAGGCCGGCCAGCACCGCGGCCGCTGCCTTCACCTTCTCGCCGCCCTCGGTGTTGTCGTAGGTGAACGTCCCCTTCGCCGCCACGCTGGAGGAGGACTGGTCCAGGTTGGCCACGTCCACCTCCACCTCCACCAGGTGCTTGCCCGGCTCCAGTTCCGCGAGTGCACGCACCAGGGGCTCGGTCAGGTACAGGTCCGGCGGCTCCGCAGGGTCCAGCGGCAGGACCTCGAACGTGTAGGCGGCGTTCTTGTAGTCGTCGTCGTCCGGGTCCAGCTGGATGGCCCCGGCGGCAATCTCCTTCCCGTCCACCTTCAGGTGGACGGACAGGGCGGCGGACTGGCCGAGCTGGCGGGTGAGATCCCCCACGGTCCAGCCGAAGTAGCCGTACGCGAACAGCGGCTCGGAGGCCTTGAAGACGGTGGCGAACATGGCCGGGTCCTCGGCCTTCGGCTCCTTGTAACCGGTTGAGAACAGCACCGCGTTCTCGTTCTTGCGGTGGAAGGGGCTGGCGAAGACGGTGGCGTCCCGCTGCTTCTCCACGCCCGCGAGCAGCGCCCGCGCGGCCGCCTCCAGCTTCTTCAGCTTGTCGTGCGCGGGCTGCAGCTTCAGCCCCGTCTCCACCACCGCCAGCACCTCCAGCGTCCCGGCATGGGTCAGCAGCAGGGACGTCTTCTGGAACCCCTTCACCCGCCCGAGCTGCTCGTCCGCGGCGTTGAAGGCGCGGTCCGCGTAGCCCTTGAGGGAAGGCTGGACGGACTTCGCGTACGGCTCGAACCGGGGGTTGGACAGGTTGGCCTTCGCCCAGTCCACCCTCTCCGGGTAGCCCGTCTTGGCAACGGACGCCTTGAGCCGCTCACAGCCCCCGGGCTGCTGCAGGCAGACGTTGGGGTTGAGCCGGTCCACCGCGTCCGAGAGGAACCGCGAGTCTCGGGAGGAGTTGGAGCCGAGCGCCTCGTCCGCGTACCACTGGCTGGCGGCCTTGAGCGTGGCGCGGTAGGCGGCCTCGTCCAGCCCCGGATCGGACTGCTTCGCCTTCTCGAGCTCCCGCTCGAAGTCCTTGAGCGACTGCTCGTTGTACTGGCAGGGCTCACCCTTGTGGACTTTCTCGTAGCAGCCCTTCATGTGGTTGAGCTGGCTGTGGCTGGCCCCGGTGAAGAGACCTATGCACGCCGCCCAGGGCGAGACGGCGGGACAAGCCCAGGACATCTTCGCGGTGCATGCAGCTCCCCTTCCCAGGAGACAGGCGGTCGCCCCTGGCACCGGGGGGAACACCGCGGCGGCCCCTTTTGACGGCCCGACGCGGGGCAGAGGTAGACGGCAGACGGCGCGTGCATCAGCACCAGCCCCAGGTCCCCCGCGGCAAAGCGGGGGAGCCGGGGCCACCATGCCGCCCCTTGTGAGGTCCCCTGGCAGCCGGTCGCCGCGTCCGGCGGCAGTGCCGCGGCCATCTGCGCCTGGTCGTCCAGCGCCCCCACGCTCTGCCAGTTGGCCGCCGAGGTGCACTGGGCGTCACACCCCATGAAGTTCACCTTCCCACCCTCCACCCACGTCCCCTTCTTCCCCTCGTCCACGGCCCCCATGCGCAGGGTGGTCCAGGTGTTGAGGTCCATGCAGGTGGCGCCGGCGCAGCTGTTCACCAGCATCCTCCCGCCGTCCGGGCCGGGCGTTGCCAGCGCCCCCTGGTTGTAGGCCAGCCACACCCTGCCATCCCGGGCCACGGAGAAGCCGGACTCCCAGGTGTTCGTCGTGGCGAGGAAGCCCACCTAGAACACCTGCCAGTTGGACTGCACCGCGCAGCTGCCCGTGCGGCGCGCGTACTGGATGACGTTCTCCCCCGCAGAAGACCGGCCCGCGTGGAACGTCACGTGGACCACGCCGGCTGAGTACCGCACCGCGCGGGAGGGCGCCCCCTGGATGGGGGTGTCCGCCCCGCTCCAGTTGGCCAGCGAGCCGCAGTTGCCCGCACAGGACACCCACGCGGACGGGTACGACCCGGGCATACCCTGCGTCAGGAACCCCACGCCGCCCGAGGGCTCCACCACCAGCGTGCCCTGCCCCCCAATGACGCTGTGTCCCGGGGCGCGGGGCGAGACATCCACGAAGATCCAGCTCGCCGCCACGCCGCAGTTCGAGCCGCGCGTTCCATCAGGACGCCTCGCTCGAGCAGTTCTGCCGGCAGCTGCCGTACCAGGCCCGCTCCGCGTACCCGCCGTCGAAGAGGGCGAGGAACGTCCCGTACGGCCCGGTGGTCAGCAGCGGCGAATAGAACCCGGGGCGCGCGAGGGTCGAGATGCCGCCGGAGCTCCCACCGGCGCCTCCGCCCGTACCGCCACCGATGCCACCGCCAATCCCTCCGCCCACACCACCGCCCGTACCGCCACCGGCCCCACCACCGGTTCCGCCGCCCGCGCCGCCGCCGAGCCCACCGCCGCAGGCGACCGCCAGCACCACCGCGCACAGCGCTGCAGTCCTCAAGTTGTCCATCACCGGTTCCCCCGTGGGGAGGACTCTTCCCCCGACGCAGGCTGCAACTCCAGCCGAATCCCGCCGCTCACCCGTTGATGCTCGCGAAATCGATCGCGAAGCGGTACCGGACGTCGCTCCGGAGCATGCGCTCCCAGGCCGCGTTGACCTGCTGCACCGGGATGACCTCCACGTCCGCGGTGATGCCGTGCGCCGCGCAGTGGTCCAACATCTGCTGCGTCTCCGCGATGCCGCCGATCATGGAGCCGGCCAGCTGCTTCCCACCCACGATGAGCGAGAGCGCGTGTACGGGGCTCGGCGCGGTGGGCGCCCCAACCAACACCAGGGTGCCGCGCGGGCGGAGCAGGCGCAGCAGCGCGTTGTAGTCGTGCGGCGCGGACACGGTGTCTATGACGAGATCCAGCGGCCGGCGCAGCCCCTCGGCCTGCCCGTCCTTCGTCAGCACGAACTCGCTCGCCCCCAGCCGCCGGGCGTCCGCCTCCTTGGACGCGGAGGTGCTCAGCACCACCACCGTGGCCCCCAGCGACTTCGCCAGCTTCACCGCCATGTGGCCCAGCCCGCCCAGTCCCACCACGCCCACGCGGTCCCCGGCCTTGACGCCGTACCGGCGCAGCGGCGACACAGGTGGTGATGCCGGCGCACAGCAGCGGCGCGGCCCCGGCCAGGTCCAGCCCTGCCGGGATGCGCAGGGTGAAGCGCTCGTCCCCGACCATCTGCTGCGAGTACCCGCCGTAGGTGGGCGTGGCCCGGTCCATCTCCGTGCCGTTGTAGGTGAGCGCCGCGCCCTGCTCGCAACAGTGCTCAAGGTACCCCGCGCAGGGGGTGCAGGCCTGGCACCATGGGGAACAGCTCCCCGCCCCGCTCCCCGCGCGCCTGGTGCAGGTCCGAGTGGCATACGCCGCAGAACAGGACGTCGATGACCACGTCGCGCGCGCCGGGTTCCCGGCGCTGGATGGTCATGGGGCCGAGCGGCTGGTCGGCGGCGGGGGTGCCCCAGGCGGAAACGGGGGGCGCCATGGCGGATCTCCGGGGTTGAGGGTGCGCTTCCCGGCCGGTGGATACGCCCGGGAACGGCCGCCTACCAGCGGGAACGCTCGGTCCGCACGCGGTAGCGCACGTGCTCCAACGCCTCGCCGCTCCCCGGGCGGTGCAACGTCAGCCGGTGCTCTCCCCGGCTGGCCGGGATGCGGCCGGTGTAGGGGGCGGTGAGCGTGAGCGCAGGCACCCCGTCCACCCGGATCTCGAGCGGACGCCCGTCCGCGGAGCGCACCCGCACTGGGAGGGTCTGGTCTTCCAGCGGCATGTCCGGGAAGAGCAGGTACTCGTCCCCGTCCGCGGGGGACAGCAGGTGCGGCCCTGACGCCGCCACCTCGCCGGCCCGGGGCTCGAGGCAGGCGCGCAGCATCCACGGCTCGGCGGACAGCCCCTCTGCGCGTGCCCACTCGTCGAACTCGGGGCCGAGGTCCGCCACGCGCCCGGAGCGCCCCGCCAGCTCGCGGCACCTCGCCTCCAGGCCGGGCGGGAGCTGCGCGGCGAGCCGGCGGTGGACGTGGCACGCCTGCGTGGGGGCGGTCCCCCGCGCGAAGCGCTCCTCCATCCGGCTGGGGCAGTCCGGGCCCGCGAGGCCTCCCGAGAGCGGGCAGATGGCCTGCGCCTCCAGGAGCCTGCCGTCCCACAGCGGCGCGCCCACCACGCCCTGCATGGCGCCCTCCATCACGCGCCGGAACAGCGGCCCAGCGCCGGTGATGCCGGAGACCTGCACCATGGGCGTCCCGTCGAAATTCCCCGCCCAGGCCACCACCGTCCGCTCGCGCGTGAAGCCCGCGGTCCAGTTGTCCGAGTAGCCCTTGCTGGTGCCCGTCTTGGCTGCCACCGGGAAGGGCAGCCGCAGCGCGTTGTCCAGGCCGAACGCCCGCGCCCGCGCGTCGTTGTCCGAGAGGATGTCCGCGACCAGCGCAGCGGCAGAAGCCGGCGCAAAGCGGCGCGGCGTGGACTCGCGCCGCAGCGGGATCTCCTGCCCGTCCGGTCCCCACGCCCGCCGCACCGGCAGGAGCGGCCGCACCACGCCGCCGTCCGCGAGGCCGCGGTAGGCCCGCGCCAGCTCCCACGCGGACACCTCGCCGTTGCCGAGCACCAGGCCCAGCCCGTAGTGCTCCGCGGTCTGCTTGAGCGAGTCGAACCCCGCCCGCCGCAGGGTCTCCAGCAGCCGGGATGCGCCCAGCTCCTCGGCAATCCGGACCGCGGGGACGTTGAAGCTGCTCCCGAGCGCCTCGCGCGCCCGCACCGGGCCGTGCAACCTCCGGTCGTAGTTCTTCGGCGCGTAGCTCCCCTTCTCCGCCGCGAAGGCCGTCTCCAGGTCCGCCAGCACCGTGGCCGGGGTATACCCGGCGCTGAAGGCCTCCGCGTAAGCGAAGGGCTTGAGCGCGCTGCCGGGCTGGCGGCGCATCTGGATGCCGTCGTTCTGCCCGCCGCGCTCCGCGTCGAAGAAGCTGCGCGAGCCCTGGTACGCGAGCACCTCGCCGCCCGCGTTGTCGAGCACCAGCACGGCCGCGGAGGAGACCTGCCGCTCTGACAGCCGGGACAGCTCCTCCTCCACCACCGCTTCCACGTGCCGCTGCAGCGCGGGGTCCAGCGTGGTCTCCACCGCGACCGCGCGGGACAGCCCCCAGTCGTCCAGGTGCGCCGCCACGAACTCCACGAAGTGCGGGGCGAGGAACTGCCGCTCGAAGGCCTGGAGATCCAGCGGCTCGCGCGCGGCGGCCGCGGACTCGGCAGCGGTGAGAGCCCCGATCCTCGCCATGCGCCCCAGGACCCAC
>VGRA01000203.1 GCA_016875515.1 Deltaproteobacteria bacterium
GCAAGGTGGAGCAGGCGGTCATCACCGTCCCCGCCTACTTCGACGACGCGCAGCGCCAGGCCACCCGGGACGCCGGCCGCGTGGCCGGGCTGGAGGTGCTGCGGCTGCTCAACGAGCCCACCGCGGCGGCGCTCGCCTACGGCCTGGACAAGGGCAGCCAGGGCACCTTCGCCGTGTACGATCTGGGCGGCGGCACGTTCGACATCTCCATCCTGGAGCTGGTGGACGGCGTCTTCCAGGTGAAGAGCACCGGCGGGGACTCGGCGCTGGGCGGGGACGACTTCGACCGCGCGCTCGCCGGCAAGGCCATGGAGGCCTGGGGGCTCTCCTCCCCCACCCCGGCCGAGGCGCAGTCGCTGCTCTTCGCGGCCCGCGCGGCCAAGGAGGCGCTGACTGACGCGGACGAGGTGACGTTCGAGACGCTCGGGCGCAGCCTGCGCGTCAGCCGAGCGGAGTTCGAGGCGGCCATCGCGCCGCTGGTGGCCCGCACCGGCACCGTCTGCCGCCGCGCGCTGCGGGACGCGCAGGTGGAGGCGTCCGCGCTGGACGGCGTCATCCTGGTGGGCGGCAGCACGCGGGTGCCCGCCGTCCGCACGTTCGTGCAAGGGCTGTTCGGCCGCGAGCCGCTCGCGGACATTGACCCGGACCAGGTGGTGGCGCTGGGGGCGGCGGTGCAGGCGGACCTGCTCACCAACCAGTCCCGGCAGGACGAGGTGCTGCTCCTGGACGTGCTGCCCCTGTCCCTGGGGCTGGAGACCATGGGCGGCGTGGTGGAGAAGGTCATCCCCCGCAACAGCACCATCCCGGTGGCCCGCGCCCAGCTCTTCACCACCTTCCAGGAGGGCCAGAACGCCATGGACATCCACGTCCTGCAGGGCGAGCGCGAGCTGGTGGAGGACTGCCGCTCGCTGGCGCGCTTCCGGCTCTCCGGCATCCCGCCGCTGCCCCCCGGGGCGGCGCGCGTGGAGGTGACCTTCTCGGTGGACGCGGACGGGCTGCTCAAGGTGTCAGCCAAGGAGCTCTCCACCGGTGTGGAGCAGGCGGTCACGGTGAAGCCCTCGCACGGCCTGACCGACGAAGAGATTGAGACCATGCTGCTCGACGCCATCGAGCACGCCGAGGACGACATCACGGTGCGGCAGCTGCGCGAGCAGCGCGTGGAGGCCACGCGGCTGCTCAAGGACGCTCACAAGCAGCTGGAGCAGAACGGCGACCTGCTCTCGCCGGAGGAGCTGCTCGCCATCCGCCAGGCCTGCGCCGCGGTGGAGTCCGCCGCCTCGGGCAGGGATCACCTGGCCATCAAGGACGCCATTGCCGCGCTGGACGTGGCGAGCCGCCCGTTCGCCGAGCGCATCATGGACCGGACACTGGGCAACGCCCTGTCCGGCCACCGGGTAGAGGAGTTCTGACGCCATGCCGAGGGTGACACTGCACGGGCCGTTCGAGACGAAGACGGTGGAGGTGGCCGAGGGCACCACGCTGCTCGAGGCGGCCGAGGCGGCCTCCGCCCAGGTGGGCCACGTCTGCGGCGGGGTGTGCGCCTGCTCCACCTGCCACGTCTGGGTGAAGCAGGGGCTGGAGTCCCTCTCCGAGCAGGCGGACGACGAGATGGACCGCCTGGACCAGGCGTTCGACGTGAAGGCCTCCAGCCGGCTGGCCTGCCAGGCCCACGTGGGAAAGGCGGACGTGGAGGTGCAAGTGACGCAGGAGTCCCTGTCCGCCTACATGGACGAGAACCCCCACGTTCGGAAGGCGCTGGAGGCCGAGGGGAAGTGGCCGCCCAAGCGGGGCGTATGAGTGCTTGACGGCGGCGGGGCCACTCTGTAGAAGGCCGCACGCCGCGCACCTGCCCAGGTGGTGGAATTGGTAGACACACTAGATTCAGGGTCTAGCGCCTGCAAGGGCATGGAGGTTCGAGTCCTCTCCTGGGCACACCGGCAAGCCCGCCTCACACGAGGCGGGCTTTTTCGTTTCCGGCTCATGGACCGCTCCAGCCGGAGCCGGACCGCCACCACCTCGGGTCCCCGTGCCTGCCCTCCTCTTCGCCCTGCTGCTCACCGCCCCCGCGCCGCACGTCCCCACCGGGGCCCCGGAGACGCAGGTGCCGAAGCCGCGCGGCATGTCCGGGGACGTGCCCCGCAAGCGCTCCGGGCTGGACGGCGCGGGGGTGGCGCCCGTGTCATTCAATCCGGACACCGGGTTCGGCTACGGCGCGGTGGGCGGCATCTACTTATCCTCGCCGGGGTACGTGCCGTACCGGTACGCGCTGGCGGCGCAGGTGTTCTTCACCACCCGCGGCGTGCAGAGCCATTGGCTTCGCTTCGACGCGCCGGACCTGCTGCCGCGGCTGCGGCTGGAGGTGCGGGCCGAGCAGTCACGCGAGCTGTTCTCTCCCTGGTAAGGCCCCGGCAACCAGAGCGCCCCGGAGGCCTTGGGCGCGCTCGTGGGCAGCCGTGGCTACGCCTATGACTTGCTGCAGCCCGGCGGCTTCGTCCGGTTGCGCGGCAAGCCCGTGGAGAAACTGCCCGCGTTCCAGCCCTACCTGGGGCTGGACTACCACCTCACCCGCGTGCGGACGTACGCCGGCAGCGTGCTTGCGCGCGAGCAGCCGCGCGGCATGGCGGGAGGCCACGCGCTGCAGGGCATGGCCGGGGTGCTGTGGGACACCCGCGACGACGAGAACAACCCCAGCCGAGGCGGGCGGGATGAGCTCCGCGCGGGGGTGTGCCGCGCAACCGCTACGCCGGGGCGGTCAAGGCGTTCGTCAATGCGGAGCTGCGCTGGCTGCCCTACGAGTTCCCCCCGTGGAAGGCCCCCGTGCCGGTGGGTGGCCTGCTCTTCGCGGACGCGGGCCGACTGTGGCAAGCGGGCACCCCGGACGGCGGCTTCCTCGCCTGTCACCCGGGGGTGGGGGCGGGGCTGCGCGTGGTGCGGCGGGCCGCGGTGCGTCGCTTCGACACGGGCTTGGAGGTGGAGACCCGCCGCCTGGCCTTCTACGTCTCCTTCGGCCACATGTTTTGAGTGACGGGGCGCGCGGCCCTGTGCGAAGCACGGCGGCCAGCATGGGGACGATCGCGCAGGAGGCGGCACGGCAGGTGTCGGCCCAGGGGCCATGGCTGCTCGCGGCATTCAGTGCGGCGCTGGGCCTGTCGTGGCTCGAGCAACGGGTGGGCGAGGCCGAGGGGCGCCGTGCGCGCCTTGTCCACGCAGGGCTGCTGGGTGCGTCCGTGCTGGGCATGCTGTGGCTTGCGTGGAAGAAGGCCTGGCTGGGCGACGACGCCTTCATCAGCTTCCGGTATGCGCAGAACTTCGCCCGCGGCGAGGGGCTCGTCTTCAACCCGGGCGAGTGGGTGGAGGGCTACACCAACTTCCTGTGGACCGCGGGCCTGGGGCTGCTGGCGAAGGTGGGCGCGGACATCCCGCATGCCGCGCTGGCCGGAAACCTTGCCGCCGCGGCGGCCACGCTGGGGGTGGTAGCCGCCACGGCGCGCCGCACCTCGGGAGGCACGGTCCCCTTCGCGGCGTTGGCGCTCGGGCTCGGGTACACGTTCACCACGTGGGCCACTTCCGGACTGGAGACCATGCCGGCCGCGCTGGCGGTGGCCGTGGCGGGGTACCTGCTCACGCGGGAGGGGGCACGCTGGGAGGTGGCCACCGGCCTTGCGCTCGCGGCCGCGGCGCTGATGCGGCCGGACCACGTGCTGTTCAGCGCGGCGGCCGGCGCGGCGCTGGTGTTGGAGGATGTTGCGCACCGGCGGCTGTTTCCCCTCAAGGAACGGCTGCCCCGCCTGCTGCGCGTGGGCGTGCCGTTCCTCGCGGTGTACGGGACGTACTTCCTGCTGCGCTGGCACGCCTACGGCGACCGCTTCCCCAACACCTACTACGCCAAGTCCGGCGGCAGCGCGTACGTGGAGCAGGGGCTCGTGTACCTGGCCGCCTTCGCTGCCACCTCGGGCGCGTGGGCCTGGGGATGGCTGGGGCCGCTCGCGGGGGGCTGGCGTCAGCTGCCCGCCCCGGCGCTTCGTTTCGTGCTGTTCGCCGGCCTCTCCTGCGTGGGCTACGGCGCGTACGTGGTGCGGGTGGGCGGGGACTTCATGCTCAACCGCTTCTTCGTCTCCGTGCTGCCGCTGGCCGCGGTTGCGCTGGAGGCGGGGCTGCGGCGGGCGAGCGCACCGCGCTTCGCGGCCGTGGCGGGGGCGGCGTGCGTGGCAGCCGCGGTGGTGCCGGTGCCGCTCATCGGCCCCGGGCAGAAACGGTGGCACCTGGCCGCCGAGGAGACGTTCTACAAGGTGACGCAGCTGCGGCCGCTGCGGGTGGAGAGCCCGTACTTCGACGTCGGGCAGCAGATGGCGGCGCGCTTCCACGGGCGCGGCCTTCACCCGCGCTTCGCGGTGGACTGCGTGGGGATGGTGGCCTTCTACGGCCAGCTGCCGCTGGTGGACCGCTTCGGCCTGACCAACCGGCGCATCGCCCACAAGCCCATCTCCAGGCGGGGACGGCCGGGGCACGAGAAGTGGGGGGACACCGGGGACCTGGTGGCGGAGCGGGCAGTGCTGTCCAAGGACCCGGTGTGGCCCGGGTACGACGCGGCCGCGCGCCTGCGGGTGGACGGCGGCACGTACTACCTCGTCCAGTGGGACGACGGCTTCATCCGTGACCTCAAGGAGGCCCTGCCGGGCGTGGCGGTTCCGGACCCGGCCCGCGGCGTCCAGCGCGCCGTAGGGCTCACCAGCTGGGCCGAGCGCGCGGACGCGCTGCGCTTCTTCGAGGTCTTCCTCGCCCACGCTGCCTCGCGGGACGAGTGGCTTGCGCCGCTGCGGGAGAGCGTGCGCCCCTACCCGCTCGCCCCGGCAGAAGGCGGCACACAGGGCAGCGCGAGGCTGGAGCGCCAGACGGCCAACGGCGCCACGTTCGACGAGGCGCTCGTCACCGCGGACGCGGGCGAGGTGCGGACCGGCGCGGCGCGCGTGGCGCTGGGCACCCTGCAGGTGGACGAGCTGCGGGCAAAGGTGACCGCCCCGCCGGGCGCGCGCGTCCGGTTGGAGGTGGAGGTGGGCGGCAGCGTGGCCTGCCGCTTCTCCCTGCCCGCGTCCGGGTCAGGCCGCTCCCGCTGCGCGCTCGGCGTGGCGCGCGGCCGGGAAGGCACGCTGTGGGCGCGGGACGAGGACGAGCGGCCCGGCATGGACATCCGGGTGGAGGGGCTGCACGGGCCTGCCGCCTCCGAGGACATCGGGGTGCGGCTGGCGGCGGGGAAGGCCTCCGCCGCGCTGCTGCGCGCGGCGGTGGAGGAGCTGGGGCCGGACGCGCCGGAGCTGCAGGCGCTGGCAGTCGGTGCCCGGCTCCGGGAAGACTTCGAGCAGGCCACCTTCCCGCCGCAGGTGCAGGTGTCCGGCGAGGCCTTCGGCACCGGGCCCGTCCGCGGCGCGCTGGCGGCGCAGGGGGCCCTCACCGGCCAGTCCGGCGCCTGGCTGCTCAACAGCTTCCACGGCGGGGACGGGGCGCGGGGCCGGCTGTCCCTGCCACTGGAGGGCCGGGGCAGCGTGTCGGTGCGGGTGGGCGGCGGCGGGGACTGCCAGGCGACCTTCGTGGGGGTGGAGGTGGACGGCGCGGTGGTGGCCCGGGTGTGCGGGCGCAACGACGAGGTGCTGCGCCCGGAGGCGCTCGGCT
>VGRA01000204.1 GCA_016875515.1 Deltaproteobacteria bacterium
CCCCGCCTGCGGCAATCTGAATGAACGCCCGCCGGTGGCCTCCGCAATCTCCTCCAACAGCGCCGGCCGCACCCACGCGTCCGCCAGCTCCGGCCCCACCGCGCGGACGGCCACCGCGTCCTCGGCGGTGCCCAGCTCCTTCTCCCCCATGCGCACCTGGGCCTTGAGCTTCCAGGCCCCGGGCGAAGGCGGCGGGAACTCCACGCGCACGGCGCCGTCCGCCCCGGTGGTGACCTCCTGCGCCCCCACCACGGCGCGGGACTCCACCGAGGAGAGCTCCACCCGCACGCGGGCCCCCACCGCGGGCTGGTAGTCCGGCGTGCGGGCCGTCACCACCGCGCCCACCGGCTGCCCCGGCTCCACCGAGGGCGGCTCGGCAGACAGCGTCACGGTGGTCAGCTCCGGGTCCCGCACCAGCCACCGCAGCGAGTTGCCGAAGAACCGCTCGTAGGATCGGGTGGGCGTGCCGGAGGCGTGGGACGTGAACGCCCAGTACCAGCTGCCGTCCGTGGCCAGCGTGGCCACGCGCCCCCGGCCGTAGTCCCAAAGGGCCAGCAACGGCGCGTTCTTGCCGTTGATGGCGGTGAACGGGTGCTCGAGCAGCACGGTGGCGCCGGGCCTGGCCACCACCAGGTTCAGCCCGGGGATGGCGGGCAGGGCCCCCCACGCCGCCTCCGTGCCCTGCGTCCCGGCTCCGAGCGCGGTGACGGGGTGGCGCATCCCCTCCGGCGTCAGGCGCGGCTTGAACGGCTCGGGGTTGGCGGGCTGGCCCGCGGGCTCCACCGGGAGCGCCTGCGCGAGCGTGGTGAGGTTGGAGCGTCCCTCGCCGAGCACCCGGTCCCCGCCGATGAAGAGCAGCGCCCCCCCGTTCTGTACGTACTGCTCCAGGTTGCGCTCGTACTGCGCAATGGAGAGGCCGGGCTCGGTGTAGCCGAAGTTCTGCAGGATGATGACGTCGAAGGTGTGCAGGCGCGTGTTGAAGATCTCGTCCGTGGGGAACGGGATGAGGGACAACTCGCGCTGGTCGTTCACCGTCTGCGTCTCGTCGGAGAGCGTGCGCAGGATGTAGAAGCTGACGAGGTCGATGTTGGCGTCCTGCTTGAGCAGCCCGCGCAGGAAGCGCTCATCCCAGCTGGGCCGCCCCACCACGAGCAGCGCGCGGATGCGGTCCCGGATGGTCTTCAGCGTGAAGGCGCGGCTGTTGTTGTCTGCCACGGCCTCGTCCTGGAAGACCGGCACGGAGAGCGTGTAGACGAAGCGGCCGGTCTGGTCCGGGGTGAAGGTGAAGGACAGGTCCTGCACCTCGTCGTCCGAGCGGAAGGTGATCTCCTTGCTGCCCACGGGCGCCCCTTCCCGCGTGAGCACCGCGTTGGTGGTGGTGCCGCTGAAGCCGCGGGCCCGGACGGACACCTCCACCGTGACGGCGTTCCGCACGAAGGCGAAGTCGTCCACCTTCACTCCCTCGATGGCGAGGTCCCGCAGCGCCCCGTCCCCCACGAGCACGGTGGAGACCGGTACTCCCAGCTCTTCCAGCGCGCGGCGGCCGCGGTCCCCCACCCCGCCGGCGAGCTCCGCGTTGTCCGCGCCGTCGGACACCAGCAGCACGCCGGAGAGCTTCTTGCCGCTGCCGCCCGGGTCCCCGCCGCTGATGGCGCGCAGCGCACCCATCAGGTCCGTGCGGCCGGCGCGCGGGGGCTCGCCGCGCAGTTGGGCGGCGGTGACGGGCGACAGCTCCGGGTAAAAGCCGTAGAGCTCCAGCGTGAAGCGCTCCCGCAGCCTCTCCAGCTGCGGCATGGCCTTCTCCAGGAAGTCCGCCGTGGCGGCAGCGCGGGTGGGGCCGCCGGCCTCCACCGGGAAACCCATGGACGCCGAGCGGTCCACCAGCACGGCCACGCGGTTCTTCACGCTCGCCAGCTGCAGCCGCCGCAGGCCCGGCTCCAGGAGGAAGAAGAGCGCGGCCACGCCCGCCGCGGCGCGCAGTCCCCACAGCAGGTACCTTCGCCAGCGCGTGGGCTCGCGGCGCACGCCCCACGCGGCGAAGCCCACGCCCAGCACCAGCCCCACCCCGAGCAGCCAGAGGATCCAGTGCGGGAGCGGCGAGAGGACGACGAGCCGCCAGTCGTTGAAGCCGGGGCCGTTCATCTGCGCTTCTTGAGGATCATCGGCAGGTGGACGGCGTCGTCCTTGTAGTCCAGGCAGAGGCCGTACATGGCCAGGTTGACCCCCAGCCGGAGGGCCAGCTCGCGCTGCGGCTCGCCGCCCGGGGAGCACTCGTACTCCCAGCTGCCGCCCTCTGCGCGGCTCCACGCGCCGGCCACGTCGTTCTGCGAATAGAGGACCGCGGCCCGCTTTCCCGCGTACGCGGCCTGCAGCTGCGGGCGGTTGAGCAGCCGGCCCGGCGCGGCGTCCAGGAGGTAGAAGCTCTTGAACACCACGTGGTCCGCGGAGAGGTCGCCGAGCGGGGCGTTTGGCAGCACGCGTTCCATCTCCCTGCGGAAGCTCGGGTCAAAGCCGTTGCCGTCCGAGCCGTCGTTGGCGTCCGCCACCAGAAGCCCGCCGAAGGTGAGGTACCGGCGGAGGTTCTCTACCTCCGGGTTGGAAAAGGCGGGCAGCGGGCCGTCCGAGCCCAGGTACAGGAACGGGTGCTTGAAGAGCTCCGGGCTGTCGAGCGGCAGCGGGCGCGCGTCCAGCACCACCTCCACCGAGGTGCGGCGCTGCAGCTCCCACGCCAGGCGCCGCAGGGCGGTGATGCGGCCGCGCCAGTTGCCCCCGTGCTGGGCCACCGCGGGGACGAAGCGGGAGCTGTCGCCGAAGCCCCACGCGCCGGCCGGCGCGACGAGCGCGGTGGCGGCGAGGCCTTGCAGGAGCTGGCGGCGGGAGGGGCGCATGGACGGCAGGCGCGGACGTATATACCGCGTGGGCCGCCGCCGCCGTCCTGCGTTATAGGGTGGGGCCACATGGCTTCGATCAAGCAGAAGGAGACGGCCCTCCTGTCGCCTGCCGCACAGGCGTGGGAGGCCGGGGACATGGTGACGGCCCGCAAGCTGGCGTCCGCCGCGGTCGCCTCCGGGGCAACCGGCACGGCGGCGGACGAGGCGAAGGCGCTGCTCGAGCGCACCCGGCTGCCCCCGCTGGCCTGGTGGCTGGCCGCAGGGGTGGCGGCGGCCTACACGGCGCTCGTGCTGCTGTCCCGCACCTTCGGATGATGGAGGGGCTGCAGCAGGGGCTCGCCGCGTACGGGAAGCTGGACCCGGCCGGGTGGCTCGCGTTGCACGCGCTCTTGCCCGCTTGGGTGGGAGCCGTCGTGGCGTCCCTGGGCGGGGCGCTGCTGCTGGTGGGGACGGGGCACCTGTTCCGGCTGGTGAGCACGCCGCTGGGGGCGGCCATGGGGTTCTTCCTCGCGCCGGGGGTGGCGGAGCGGCTGCAGCCGGGCTGGCCCGCGGCCACGGTGGCCTGGGGCGCGTGCGCAGTGCTGGCCCTGGTGGGGCTGCTGTTCCCGGCGGGGCTCGCGTTCGTGGCGGCGGGGGTACCGGCGGGTTTCCTGGGGATGCGGTACGTGACGCCCGAGGAGTGGGTGATGGGCTTTGCGCCGGCCTTCTTCATTGCCGGCACCGTGGCGGCGCTGGCGGAGCGGATGCTGGCGGGCGTCCTTGCCAGCTTCACCGGGGCGTGGCTGCTCCTGCTGGGTGCGCTGGCGTTCCTGCCCGCACTGGGGGTGCCGGTGAAGGCGGCGCTCGCACAACCTTGGGGCCTGGTGGCGCTGGCAGGGCTGCTGGGGGCTGCAGGAACGTACTACCAAGTCGCCGTGAAGCCGCCGCCCGAGGAGGCGAAGAAGCTGAAGGAAGAGAAGACGGCGAAGAAGCAGAGGGAGAAGGAGGACCAGGAGCTGGAACGGAAGTTCGAGAAGTTCACGCGGGGTGGGAAGCAGCGGTAGACCGGCACCTCAGTCAACCCACACGCCGTACGCCACGGAGCGCCCCCCCTTGCCATTTGGCCGGAGGCACCCACGGGCCACGAGGTCTGCCAACTCCCGGGTTGCCGTGGCGCGGCTGCAGTGGTTGATGCCTGCGTACTTGCGCGCGGTCAGGCCACCCTCGAAGCCGTCCGGGCCTGGATCCAGCAACCGGTTGAGCGCCTTCTCTTGCCTCGCGTCGAATGTGTCGGCCACGTGGCGGAGCCAGAAGCGGGCCTTCGCGACCATCCGTCCCGCGACGGCATTCGCATCGACCGCAGCCTCGTACACCTGCTCGAGGAACCAGGACAACCACGGCGTGATGTCCAGACCTCCGCGCCGGGTACGCTCCAGCAGCTCGTAGTACGCCTCGCGCTCCGCGAGGGTGCGAGAGGAGAGACTCCAGGTGCGGATGGCCGTCTGCTCGTCCTGGGCAATCGCCAGGTCCGTCAGCGCCAGGGCAAGGCGGCCATTGCCGTCCTCGAACGGGTGGAGCGTCAGGAACCAGAGGTGCGCCACGCCCGCACGCAGAAGGCCATCCAGCCCGGCCGGTGGGCGCACGAACCACTGCAGGAACTCGGACAACCCGGTAGACAGGGCGTGACGAGGCGGCGCCACGAAGTGGACCTTCTCGCGCCCGATTCGCCCGGACACGACCTGCATGGGCGAACTTCCCCGCAACTTCCCTGCCCGGACGTCATGGAGTCCCGAGCGCCCCTTGGGAAGCAGGGCGGAGTGCCACTTCAGCAACCGCGCGCGCGTGAGCGGCTTGGCGTGGCCCTGCGCAGCGTCCAGCAGGACCTCCACCAATCCCTCCACGGTCCGGGCCGGCGCAGGAAGACCGGCCAGGGGCAAACCCAGGTGCCTTGCAACGGACGAGCGGACCGCCCGCGCATCCAGCGTCTCGCCTTCGATGGCACCCGTCGTCACACCCTCCATGACGAGCACCGCGCTCCATGCCTCGAGCCCCAGCTGCCCCTCCAGCATCCGCGCGGTCCCCAGCGCCTGCCCCTGTGCAAACCGTGCGCGCGCGAGCGGCGTGGCCAGCACGGCGGTGTCCCACGTGAAGTGGGGCCCCTCCGGACGCTGCCATCTCCACTTGGGACTTGCCGCTATTCGCCTCATGGGATGAGGCAATTAAGCCGCCCCTTCGCCTCACGCGCAGCCCCGGCAGGCCGGCCCTACCCCTGCTTCATCGCCTCCAGCACCAGCTGCTCCAGCCGCCCGAGCGCGGTGTCCAGTGACGCCATGGAGGGGCCGAAGCTGAAGCGCACGTAGCCCTTGAAGCGGCTGGCCCGCGCCCCGTCCGAGCGGCGGCGCTTGCCGGGGTTGATGTCAAAGAACTCGCCGGGGACGCAGATGACCTTCTTGTCCAGCGCGGCGCGGTAGAAGGACATGCCGTCGTTGAGCGGCGCGGGCAGCCTGGAGACGTTCCCCCACACGTAGAACGTCCCGTCCGGCGCGCGGTCCGTGCGGATGCCCAGGCGCTCCAGGCGGGAGAGCAGCTTGTCGCGCTTTTCGCGGAAGGCGTGGTGCGTGGCCCACGTCTCCTTCACCACGTGGTCCTCCTCCAGCACAGGCAACGCCGCGCGCTGCAGCGGCCGGCTGCCGCCGCCGTCCAGGAAGCTGCCCGCGGAGGACACCGCCTCGATGACCTGCTTCGGCCCGATGGTCCACGTCACGCGCCAGCCCGGGTAGCGCCAGTTCTTGGT
>VGRA01000205.1 GCA_016875515.1 Deltaproteobacteria bacterium
CGCCACGGGGAAGTCCCCCATCTGCTTGTAGCTCGGCACGAGCTCCAGCCCCGGCACGGCGGTAGGGCGCACCACGTCCTCGAACTGCACCGCGTCGTCCGAGAGCCAGTGGAAGACGTTGGGCTCCAGCGCGCGCACGTCCAGGCCCAGCGACTTGCCGGCGTGGCCCTGCGTGTCCAGGTCCACCAGCAGCACCCGCGCCCGGCGCTCCGTGGCAAGCCAGGCCGCCACGCTCACCGCCAGCGTCGTCTTGCAGGTCCCGCCCTTCTCGTTGATGAAGGCGAGGCGTCGCATGCTCTACTTCCGGGACAGCGCGTCCACCTTCGCCTCGATGGAGGCGAGCATCCGCTCGAGGTCATCCACCTTGCCCTTGAGCGCCTCCACGTCGGAGGTGGACGGCAGGTTCGCCGCGGACAGTGCCGAGCGGAGGGACTTGTCCAGCGTGCCCTTCGCCATGAGCGTCTTGGACACCAGCGCCTGCAGCGCGGAGACGAACCGCTCGTTGGCCAGGAGCTGCTGGGCCAGGCGGCCCACCTGCTCCTCGCCGGTCTCCACCAACCTCTTCATCACCGGGTTGTCCTTGAGCATGACCACGGCTTTTGCGGCGCAGGGGCACGCCCTGTCAAGCCGCGCACGTTGACACCCCCGGGGGCCGTCCCTACGGTGCCGTCTCTCCGTGGCAGCACTTCTCGACAAGCGGCTCGTGGTGGTCTCCGGCAAGGGCGGCGTGGGCAAGAGCACCGTCGCGGCGGCGTTGGCGCTGGGCGCTGCGCGCGCCGGCAAGCGGACGCTGCTGTGCGAGGTGAACGCGGACGAGCGCGTGGCCCCGCTGCTCGGCCATCCCGCCGTGGGCGCGGACATTGCGCGGCTGGAGGACAACCTCTTCGCCGTCAACGTGCGGCCCAGGGAGGCCACGCGCGAGTACGTCCTGCTGCAGCTGAAATTCCGCTCCGTGTACGACGCGGTGTTCGAGAACCGCGTGGTGCGGCGCTTCCTGCGCTTCATCCCCAGCCTGCAGGAGCTGGTGGTGCTCGGGAAGATCCTCTACCACGTCAAGCAGCAGGGGCCGGACGGACGCCCCGCGTGGGACCTCGTGGTGATGGACGCCCCCGCCACCGGCCACGCCGTCACCTACCTCTCCGTGCCGCAGGTCATCCTGGACACCGTGCCCCCGGGCCCCATGTCGTCCGAGGCGGCGTGGATGCGGGACATTCTGGTGGACTCGGCGCGCACCGCCGCGGTGCTGGTGACGCTGCCCGAGGACATGCCGGTCAACGAGACGGTGGAACTGGCCTGTGCGCTGTCTGCGCAGGTGAAGGTCCACGTGGGCGCCACGGTGCTCAACGCCCACGTCGGCGAGCGCTTCTCCGAAGCGGACGTGGAGGCCGCCGCAGCGGCCTTGCCCTCGCTCGGAGAGCTGGCCCGCGCCCACCGTGCGCGCGCCGAGCAGTCAGTCGAGGCCCGCGCCCGGCTCGCCGCGGCCATTGCCGCCCCCGTGTCCTGCGTGCCGCGGCTCTACCTGCCGCACTTCGGGCGGTCTGCCATCGAGCAGGTGCTCACCCACCTGCAGCAGCTGCTGCGGGGAACCGCGTGAGCGGCACGGCGTTGGCGCACCTGGTGCGCGACAAGTCGGTCATCGTCTGTGTGGGGCCGGGGGGCGTGGGCAAGACCACCGTGTCTGCCTCGCTGGCGCTGGCCGGGGCGCTCTCCGGCCGCGGCTCGCTGGTGTGCACCATTGATCCCGCCCGCCGGCTCGCCAACTCACTCGGCATGGCCGCCCTGGGCAACGCCGAGGCACGCATCCCGGACAGCGCCCTGGCAGAGGTGGGCTTACGCCCCCCGGCGCCACTGCACGCCATGATGCTGGACATGAAGCAGGCGTGGGACGCGCTCATCCGGCGGTACGCGCCGCCGGACAGCCAGGAGAAGATCCTCTCCAACCGCTTCTACCAGTCCCTCTCCACGGCGCTCGCGGGCTCGCAGGAGTACGTGGCGCTGGAGAAGCTGTGGGAGCTGACCGAGCGTCGGCAGTACCCGCTCGTGGTGCTGGACACGCCCCCGACCGCCCACGCCCTTGACTTCCTGGACGCCCCCAACCGCATCCTCGAGTTCCTGGACAACGAGGCCGCCCGCCTGCTCCTCACCCCGGCGCTCGCCGCAGGCCGCGTGGGGCTGCAGCTGTTCAGCCTGGGCAGCAGCCTGCTCGCAAAGACCATTGCGAAGCTGACCGGCGCGGAGACGCTGCAGGAACTGGCCAGCTTCCTGATCTCCATCAGCAGCCTCAACCAGGGCTTCCGCGAGCGGGCCCGCGGCGTACGCGAGCTGCTCCAGAGTCCCGGCACCGCCTTCGTGCTGGTCACCGCCCCTTCGCCGGAGAGGTTGGGGGAGACGCTGCGCTTCCACGCCCTGCTGCGGGAGCAGGGCGTGCCGGTGGGGGCGGTGGTGGTCAACCGGGTACATGCGCTGCCCACGTCCGAGGACCGGCAGCGGGCGAGCGCCCTGCCCTCCCCGCTCCGCGAGCAACTGCTCACCACGCTGGCCGAGCAGGAGGTACTCGCCCGGCTGGACGCGGAGGGCATTACCCAGCTGCGGGCCGGGCTGGGCATCACCCCGCTCGTAGAAGTCCCCCGCTTCGAGCGGGACGTGCACGATCTCCGCGCCCTTCACGCAACGGGCCAGCACCTGTTGGGGCAGTGAGGGGTGGCGTGGCGCGCGTGACGGAGGGCATCATCCGGCCCCGGCCCAGGGAACTGCGCCCGCAGGCCGGACGTCAGACGGACCGGGCACCGGGACGCCCACCCATGCCATGGAGGAGCCAGGTGAAGCGAGCAACCGCCAGATGGATTCTGACCGTGACGTTGGGGCTGGGATGCGCCGCGCCGCAGCGCGCCGCCGTGCAGGCGGACCTCGTCCCCACCCCGCCTCCGGCACCGCCGCGGCAGGAGGTCCGCTTCGCCCCCGTGTACATCACCGGGGACCCAGAGATGGAGAAGCTGAACGACGCGGAGTTGTTCGCCTCGGGCACGGCCGCCTACGCCGCGGATGACTTCAAGGGGGCGGCCCGGTACTTTGGGCGCCTGGCGGACTTCCACCCGGAGAGCCCCTTCCGGCGGCAGGCCCTCTACAACGCGGGGCTCGCGCAGGAGAAGCTGACCGCGTGGGAGGAGGCGCTGGGCCGGTTCGCGGAGCTGCAGGACGCGGAGAAGGGCACCGGGGACTCGCTGGATGCCGCCTACCGCTACGCCGAGGTGCTGTACCACCTCAACCGGTACGAGGAGGCCGCCAAGGTGTTGGGCACGCTGGCCGGGAGGCTGGACCAGCCCATGAACCGGCGCCTGGAGGCCCAGGTGCAGCAGGGCATCTGCGAGTTGGAGGCCGGCCGGCTGGACGTGGCCGAGTCCACCCTGCGCAAGGCCATGGCCTCCTGGCAGGCGCTGAAGGACCCGGACGAGGTGGACGACTACTTCCCGGCTCAGGGGCAGTTCTTCCTCGGGGAGATCTACCGGGTCCACTCCGAGAACGTCCGGCTGGACCCGGACCAGACCTCGGACCAGCTGGCCAAGGACCTCGAGTACAAGGCCGAGCTGTTGCTGTCCGCACAGGGCCACTACCTGCGCGCCATGCGGGTGGGGAACGGCTACTGGGCCACCGCCGCAGGCGAGCGCGTGGGCGGGCTCTACGAGAACCTCTACGACCAGATGGTGAACGCCCCGGCGCCGCGCGAGCTGAGTGCCGAGGAGGCCTCGGTCTACCTGGCGGAGCTCCGCAAGAAGCTCCGCGTCCTCATCACCAAGTCCATCAACGTCTACGAGCGCACGCTGGAGGCCGCTGAACGGATTGGCGCGCGCAGCCACTTCGTGGACAAGACCCGGGACTCGCTCCAGAAGATGAAAGAGGTGCTCCTGGAGCAGACCCGCAAGGACGAGGAGGAGGCGCGCCAGGCCGCGGCCGCCGCGGCCGAGGCCCGGGACCGCGTCCAGGGCAAGAAGGCACCGGAGAAGAAGGACGCCGCCCGCGGCAAGAGGGAGCCGCGCACCGCCCTGCCCCGTCCTGCCCCCAAGGCGGGCTGAAGCGGCGCGAATGCTGGCGTCGCCCCTCACCGCGGCGGAGTTGGCGGACATCCGCGCCTACGAGGGGCCGCGCGTGGTGTGGTTTGCCCTCTCCACGCCGGTCCAGTTGGCGGTCTCACTGGCCTGGCTGAGGTGGTTGGTGCGGCCGCTGTACGCCGTCTCCGAGCACCACGCCGGCAAGCTGGCCGCGTGGCAGGCCTCCTCCCCCGCCCTGCGCGCACTGGCATCCGCCATGGACCGGGTGTGGCGCGGCCCCGGCTGGGGCGCGGCGCTGCTCTTCGCGCTCTACGATCTGCTGCTCTACCAGCTTCTCTTCCTTCCGGTGGACGTCTACCTGGGCTATGTGCACGAGCACGCGCACGGGCTGTCCAACCACACCCCCGGGGGCTTCGCCTGGGACCTCGCCAAGGGCACGGCGGTCCACGCGGTCTTCACGGCGTTGCTCGCGTTCGGGCTCTTCGGGCTCGCGCGCCGCACGCAGCGCTGGTGGTTGCTGCTCGGCATCCCGTCCGCGCTGGCCCTGCTGGGGGCCGCCGCTTTGGATCCGCTCCGTGGCCAGCTCTACTTCGAGCATGCGCCGCTACCCCCGGGGCCGGCCCGGGAGTCCGTGGAACGGACGCTGCGCCAGGCGGGCGTGGAGGCCACGGTGGTGGTGGAGCACACGGCCCGGGCCACGAGGAAGCTGCAGGCCTACTTCGCCGGGCAGGGCGCTACCCGCACGGTGGTGCTGAACGACGCGCTGCTCGAGCATCTGTCGCCGGCGGAGCTCTCCGCCGCGGTGGCCCACGAGGCGGGACACCTGCTCGAGCCCCGGTGGCCCCGCCGGGTTGCCGGCGCGGTGGCGGTGCTGGGACTGTTGTGGCTGGCCGCGGCGCTTCAGCGCGAGGCGGCCCGCCGCGGCGCGTGGGGGATCCAGGAGCCTGCGGACATCCGGACGCTCCCCGCCATCAGCGCGGGACTGCTGCTGCTCACGTCCCTGGGGGAGCCCCTTGCGGCCTGGCAAAGCCGGCGCGGCGAGCTGGCCGCGGACCGCTATGCGCTGGAGCTCACGCAGGACCGGGACGCCTTCGCCGGAATGCTGGTAAAGGCGGCCCGGGTGAACAAGGTGGACCCGGCTCCGCCGCGGTGGCGTGTCCTAGCCGGGATGAGCCATCCGCCTATCTCGGAGCGGCTGGCCCAGGTGACGTCGTTCAAACCGGCTGCTGCCGGCAGGTGAGCCCGTCAACGCCCTCCCCGCCCTTTCGTGCCCACCTGCCGGCAGCGCCGCGCGCCACGGCGCCTTTCCCCCCGAAGAGGCGCCCGGCGACTTGTCCTTGGTTCAGCCTGCCGCGTGCGCACCCTCTGCGGCGGACTCCGCGGCGAGCAGCGCCATGGCCCTGAGGAGCGCTCGCGCCCGGCGCGCTGCAGCGGTTTCGCCTTCCGGGTCCGCGTCAATGGCCCGCGCGAGGTCCACCAACCCATCCCGTTCACCGGCACGCAGCCGGAGCTCCCCCCGGTTGGCGAGCGCCACCGGGTTGTCCGGTGACAGCTGGAGCGCGGCGTCGTACTCCGCGCGCGCCTCGGGGATGCGGCCCAGCTTCTGGTACACCGTCCC